>JAEUTT010000231.1 GCA_016787165.1 Bacteroidia bacterium
AGGTTCGATTTGTTTGCATTTTACAGCCCAAAAATAACCAATTAAAATGGGATGAGATAAACTTTAACAAGTCATTAACAAGTAGATAACTACTCAATAACAAGCTCGTGTTTGCGCATAAACGAACTTTGTAAAAAAATAAACGCGCTATGAAAAAATTATTCTACCTCCCCTTTTTATTTATTGGCATTGCTGCCTGTACTAAACAAAACGGAACTGATTGTACAAAACCTATTCAGTTAAAAACAAATCCTGTAAAGGATGAAAAAAAAACATTCCATTCAATGGAATTTTTGATAAATGTACCTTGGGCAGAACCTCGATTTGTAGAAAAAAAAGATAATTGCTAAGTACTTCATAACTATATATTTTAAAATGAATTTAAGCAAATTAATTACACTCAGTTTTTTTATAGTGATTGCATCCGCATGTAAAACAACTAAAAAAAATACGATAAGCACAGTTGAATCTGCTCCTTCTGTAAGCGAAACGGCAAATACGACATTTCCATTTATGCTAAACACTGTTGACTATATCGTTCCCGGGAACGATGAGTTGATTGCCATCCAAAAACAATATACCGATGTTACTTTAGAACAATTAAAACAGGGACATGAAATTTACACAAAAGGAGCTTGCATCAATTGTCACGGACCGCAAAGCATCAAACGTTTTAGCACAGAACAATGGAAAATTATCATGAATGATATGGCCGAACGTTCATCCTTAACAAAGGAGCAAAAAGATGCTGTGTATACCTATGTGTTAGCTATAAAAGCGAAATAGCAATCTAACAACAAAAAAATTAGCCCGCAAACCTTATTGCACAAAACAAGGACTCAATTACCCTTGCTGTTTTCGTAGGATGATAGAACTAATTAAAGTTACAATAATTCCAACAGGAAGTATTTCCATGTACGTGTACATCGCAAAAAAGAATATATTGTTTTTATAGTTGTATTCGGTACTTTCTACGCCTTTAATTGCTTCGTCAAGTGCAGCACCCGAAATACCACTTTCCTGCAACTGTTTAATTTGCATTGCAGAATATTTATCAATAAAATCGGGCAGAAAAAAATGAAATTCAACAGCCCAAGTAATTACATAAATAGTAGAGGCAAGCAAACTGATTAACAATCCAAGCAAAAATGCTTTGCCAAAAGTTATTGAACCCGCATTTTGTTTGTCGCGATAATTTTTAATGCCTACAAATATAAAGGAGAAGGCCACAATCATAGCACTAAAACCTATAATCATACTTCCTGTTCCACCATCCATATCGGTACTACCACACGACATAAGCGCCATAGAAATGGCCATAAATGTGCTCACAATAATTCCTGCAATGGTTCCAAATACTAAAATGTTTCTTTTCATAGCTTTTTATTTTTAATGATTAATATGGCGCAAAAGTAAGCCTCCAACCCTCCATATTCATTCATACTTTTGGGTGATTTTTCAGTTTTTAACGTTTTTCATACCAAAGTAGCAATCCTGCTACTCTATGATATTCAATTGTTTAGCTTTACTAACCGCTTGTGTTCGTCTTTTTACCTCCAACTTCAAAAAAATATTGGAAGAATGAGTTTTTACCGTATTTAAACTTACAAATAATCTTTTGGCAATTTCTTCATTACTTAAACCTTGTGCCATTAAACCCAAAACTTCTAATTCTCGTTTGCTTATTCCTGATTTTTCAATTTCTACTTGATTAATTTTTGATTGCGCTGGATGAGTAATAAAAATTTCTTTTTCTATCAGATGAACTTCCACCTTAGGCTTTACCAGTTTAAGTGCTAACCAAATTCCTAATACCGTAAATACAGTAGCAATGCTCCCAATAAAAATATCTAAACGGTAATTGTAAACAATAAAATGAGTTTCGAGCCATTTAAATGAAAGCAATAATACCGCCATGGCAGTAGCGTAAAGTAACGTTTCTTTATTTCTTACTAATTGTGCTAGTGATTTTATCATTTGTAATATTTACAGAACACTTAAATTCGAGATGTAATTTTTATGTATTTTTCAAAAAATCTCCATCAACAATGAGTAGTTTTACGGAATTTGCGGAAAACGAACGATGAGAACTAAGATTATCGGATACAACATACGTTTCACCTTTTGATAGTTTTATTTTTTCACCTGTGCTAAGTTCACTTACAAATTCACCATCTAAACAATGTACAATATGCCCTTTTTGGCACCAATGGTCAGCTAAATAGTCACTTGAATATTCAACGAGCCTTATTCTAAGCCCAGCAAATTGAATTGTTTGCCAAAATGCAGTTCCTGTGTCTCCTTTATATTCAACTTTTTCAATTGAATCCCAGTTTATAATTTGAAAAGGAATATTATTCATCATTGGTTTTATTGCTTATAACATTAAAGATACTATAAATGATGTAATTGAAAAAATAAGCACAGAAAATGTTATAGACGAAACAGTTTATTAAAATGAACGCAATAAAATGCCAGACACTACGCCCAAACTTAAATTTTTTTTAATTTAGTTTTTTCGTTTGATCTGCAATATAAAAAAAGTTAAACTTAAAACAAGAAAAACAATATTTACTTCACGTGCAAACGGTGGAGCGCCTTCAGGGTAAACTTGCCCTAACAAAACAATTAAATTTAAAACAATCAAACCTATTACTACTTTTTTATTATTCATTATCATCCTATTTAATTCTGATAGATTTCAACAATATTAATACTATTAATTGCTTATCTATGTTTAAAGTTATTCATTTTTCATTATCATTTTTTTAATCAAAGAAATTTGGCCTAAATGATAATAGCTATGCTCAATTACAGCTTCAACATTTCGTAAATATGTTCCAAATTTTTCATCAATGAATACTTGGTCAAATCGTATATCTTCTAGTTGTTCTATTGTGTTTGCAAATTTTTCTGAATTACTTAAAAACTCGACAACCAATTTATCCCAATCGTCTTGCGACTTAATGACAGGAAGGTCAAAGCTATATTTGTCATTAATTTCAAGTTTTCCGTTTTCAAAAGTGCTTAATAAACCCGCCAAATAATAGTTTACATGATAAGTTAAAGCCGCAATACTATTTAGATTATGAACTTTTTCAATTGCTTGCTGCCAATTTATGTTTTGTATTTGTTCTTTATAATTTGTGTTAGCTATCCAATGTCCATTAAGTAAAACTTCTCGAACTCGATTTGCAACAAATAAATTTCTTGTCATTTTATTATCAAATTATGTTTTCTCTGTTTTTGTCCCTTTACTTTGAAATTTATTCTTGGGTAAGAATCTTATAAAATTATCT
>JAEUTT010000237.1 GCA_016787165.1 Bacteroidia bacterium
TAGTAATGGTGATATGATGGGTGTTGCAGGACAATTAAATGATGCGGGAGATGTTACAACTCCAGTATTCTCATACTGGCCTAACGATTATGGTTTATACAATATGGCTGGAAACGTAAGTGAGTGGGTAATGGACATTTACCGTCCTTTATCTCCAGAAGACAAAGCAGACTTTAGACCATTCCGCGGAAATGTATTTAAAACACAAGAACGTGATGTAGATGGTATTATGATTAATGATACTATTAAATATGAAGCTGTTGTTTTACCTGGTGGTCGTGTTGACAGTAATATCGTAAGTATCCCAGGTATGGTTAGATGGAGAGATGTTAACATTGCTATTCCTGATGATAGATTAGATGAACGTAGAAATTATAAATATGCTGACAACATCAACTATTTAGATGGTGACGTTCAGTCACAAGCTGTAGGATTAAATGGTGGTACTTGGGACACACCTTTTGACCCTTCTACTGGAACAACAGAAAGCAATGGAATGTACCAATACAGTGTAACATCTATGATTAATGATAAAGCACGTGTGTACAAAGGTGGTAACTGGAGAGACCGTGCTTATTGGATGGTGCCAGGAACAAGACGCTTTTTGGACGAACGTCAATCAACTGCTTGGTTAGGATTCCGTTGTGCAATGACACGTGTAGGAAGTCCAATTGGTTTAGGAAGACGATAAACAAAAACATTTTATTAAACACAAAAAGCTGCTCAACTAACATGAGCAGCTTTTTTTTATGCAACAAACTCTATGACCGAAGAATTAGTACACCATATATGGCAATTTGGATTGTTTGAACAAAACAATCTTAAAACTATACAAAACGAAAAAATTGAAATCAAAAAAGCAGGAACGTATAATACTGATGCTGGTCCCGATTTTTTTAATGCTAAAATAAAAATTGGCGATACACTATGGGCAGGGAATGTTGAAATACATATAAATGCTAGCGATTGGGATAAACACAAACATCAAAATAATCTTGCCTACAACAACATTATTCTTCATGTAGTTTATAATGCTGATCAAAAAATTCTTAGAAATACGAATACTGAAATCCCAACACTTGAATTAAAAAACATAATCGATCAAAGAATCATTACAAACTATCAAAAGATCAAATCCAATAAAGACTGGATTCCCTGTGAAAAAGAAATAAAAAAAACACCATCCATAATAATAGATAACATAATTGACAAACTGTTAATTGAACGAATAGAAAGCAAAACGAAACAAATTGAAGAAAATCTTATTTTAAATAAATTTAATTGGGAAGAAACATTCTATCAACACATGGCAAAAAATTTTGGATTTAAAACCAATGCTATACCATTTGAACTATTAGCAAAATCAATCCCATCCACTATTTTTGCAAAACATAAAAACAGTTTACCTCAAATTGAAGCATTACTTTTTGGACAAGCTGGCTTTTTAAATGATCATTTTAACGACACGTACTTACTTCAACTGCAAAATGAATATCTATTTTTAAAACAGAAATATAAGTTACAACCTATAGAAAAACATCTTTGGAAATTTTTAAGATTAAGGCCAAGTAATTTTCCTACTATTCGAATTGCACAGTTTGCAGATTTAATATTCAATTCCGTTCATTTGTTCTCTAAAACAATTGAAGCATCAAATGAAATCTATTTATCAGAACTTCTAAAAGTAAAAGCATCCAATTATTGGCAAAACCACTATGTTTTTGAAAAAGAAACCAAAACTAAAGAAAAATTACTTGGAGCCGAATCTATCAATAACATTATCATTAACACAATTGTTCCTTTTGTTTTTATGTATGGAAAACACAAAAACGATGATAATTACACACAAAAAAGCGTTTCCTATTTACAAAACATAAAAGCAGAAAAAAATACAATTATTAAAAACTGGAAAGATATAGGTCTGAAAATAAATACAGCCTATGAAGCGCAAGCTTTTATTCAGTTAAAAAATGAATATTGCTCACAAAAAAAGTGTTTAAAGTGTTCTATTGGAAATTATTTGCTAAAAAATCTGTAATTTAGACCAGTTAAACTATTTCAATGATCGAAAAAATTCAAAACTGGTTTGAGAACAAAGCATTTGGTGTGTGCGATTGGTGGGGAAAAAAATTAGGTATTAACACTACTAAAATTAGGCTCTACTTCATTTATTTGTCCTTTTTCACAATTGGATCACCTATCATTATTTATTTTATAATGGCATTTATTCTTGAAAACAAATATTATTTCAAACCCTTTCAATCCAAACGCAAAAGTGTTTGGGACTTATAAAATAGTATTCTCTTGTCTCGATTTCAGCAATTTTCACAGCTTTATTTATCTATACTACTAATAATATTAATTGTATGCATTGGAATAGTTGGCTTTGTAGTCATTGAAAGCTACACTGTTTTTGATGCATTTTATATGACAATTATTACCGTTGCTACAGTTGGATTTGAAGAAATAAAACCACTAAGCGATGCAGGAAGAGGATTTACTGTATTTTTAATTATAACAAGTTTTGGTACTTTTGCATATGCCGTTACATCAATTTCAAAATATGTTATTG
>JAEUTT010000310.1 GCA_016787165.1 Bacteroidia bacterium
AAAAGCAGAAGCTGGCTATTATTCGGTAAAATTAGATAATAATATACAAGCTGAACTAACAACTACAACACGTGTTGGATTTCACAAATACATATTCCCTAAAAATGAAGAAGCACGAATTGTGCTGCAACTCGACCATAGAGATAAAACACTAGAGTCAAATTTAAAGGCAATAAACAACAAAACCATTGAGGGTTTTAGAAGAAGTGAAGCCTGGGCAAAAGACCAGCACATTTATTTTGTAATTGAATTTTCAGAAGCATTTGAAGAAGAAGGTACAATTGGAACAGGAAATGAAAAAGGAATTATTGGCCCTTTGTTTAGTTGCTTTTCATTTGGCAAATTAAACAACAATCCTCTTTACATTAAAATAGGTGTTTCAAATGTTAGCATTGAAGGAGCTAGAAAAAATTTGAAAGAAGAATTACCTCATTGGGATTTTGAAAAAGTGAAGAGTGATGCCAAAGCTCTTTGGAATAAAGAGTTAAGCAAAATAGAAATAACAAGCACCGATAAAAACAGGTTAACCATTTTTTATACAGCATTGTATCATACCATGATTCAGCCCAATGTAGCAATGGATGTTGATGGTATGTATCGCGGTAGAGACAATAAAATTTATAAAGCAGAAGGTTTTACATACTACTCCGTATTCTCACTTTGGGACACATTTAGAGCCACTCACCCACTCTACACTCTTATTGATAAGAAAAGAACATCTGATTTTATTAATACTTTTTTAGCACAATACGAACAAGGTGGGCGCTTACCTGTTTGGGAATTGGCAAGCAATGAAACCGATTGTATGATTGGTTATCACTCGGTAAGTGTAATTGCCGATGCGATGATAAAAGGCATAAAAGGATTTGATTATGAAAAGGCATTTGAAGCCAGTAAACACAGTGCCATGCTCGACCATTTAGGTTTGGATGCCTACAAAAAAAATGGATTTATTAGCATGGATGACGAACACGAAAGTGTATCGAAGACAGTTGAATACGCCTATGATGATTGGTGTATTGCACAAATGGCAAAGCTTTTAAACAAAAAATCGGATTGTGATTATTTTATGAAACGTTCTCAGAGTTGGAAAAACATGTTTGACACCGAAACTGGATTTATGCGTGCGAAAAAAAATGGTGGATGGCTTAGCCCATTTGATCCGCGAGAAGTAAATAACAATTATACCGAAGGAAATAGTTGGCAGTATTCATTTTTTGTTCCGCACGATGTTCAAGGTTTAATAGAAATGATGGGGGGCTCCCTAAAATTTGAACAAAAATTAGATGAACTTTTTAGCACGTCTAACAAAACTACTGGCCGCGAACAAGTAGATATAACAGGATTAGTAGGACAATATGCGCATGGAAATGAACCGAGCCACCACATGGCGTATTTATATAATTATGTAAACAAACCAATAAAAACACAAGAACGTGTTACACAACTATTAAATGAATTCTATAAAAATTCTCCTGACGGGCTTATTGGCAACGAAGATTGCGGACAAATGAGCGCATGGTATGTATTAAGTTCTATGGGAATTTATCCTGTTTGTCCGGGAAAAAATACATACGATGTAGGAAAATGCATTTGGAGCAATGTGAAAATCAATCTCGAAAATGGAAGCACCATTGAATTAAACCCTACAAGCAAATTACTTAATGAAACTACTGTTCAACTTATAAAAAGCCCTAATAACACATCGGCACTTTCTGATTATAAAACTAAAAATATAATTCCGGTGCCTATTATTTATGCTAATTCTAAAATGTTTACTGATAGTTTATTGGTGAACATACAATCAAACAATAAGCAAAATAAAATAATGCTTTCAATAAATAATACTGAATTTAAAGAATACGTTAAACCATTTTATATATATCAATCTAGTGCAGTTTCGGCTTATACTTTATCAAATGATGACAAAAGCACTACTGTAAAAGCTTCTTTTTATAAAAAGCCAAACAATTGGAACATACAACTCATAAGCAAATACAATGCACAATATACTGCTGGTGGTAATGAAGGATTAATAGATGGAATTCGGGGTGAAACAAGCTGGCGCAAAGGAGAGTGGCAAGGATATCAATACCAAAATTTCGAATGCATCATTGATTTAAAAAAAGAAACCACTATTAATTATTTCTCTTCGGGTTATTTACAAGATACACGATCTTGGATTTTAATGCCTACTAAAGTAGAATACTATACTTCTTCTGACAATATAAATTTTCAATTAGTAGCAACAGTAAACAATACCATTGATGCAAAAAACTATGATGTAATCATTCGAAATTTTGAGGCAAAATTTGCGAATTCAGTAAAAGCAAAATATATCAAAGTAAAAGCATATAACTTTGGAACACTTCCAGAATGGCACCAAGGTGCTGGCGACCAGGCATTTATTTTTATTGATGAAATTGAGTTGAAATAATGAAAAGAATTTTTATGTTTAAAATCGAAAAACATTTATTTGTCATATTATTTTATGTTTTGAATTGTTTTAATTTTTCTGCAAGATCTCAAACAGACATAAAAAAAACACCTTTAAATATTGGTGAAAAGATAGAGTTAAAGTCTGCTATTTTAAATGAAATTCGAATTTTAAATATTTATCTTCCTCAAGGCTATTCCACAACATCTGAAAAAAAATATCCTGTTATCTATCTTTTAGATGGCTCGATGGATGAAGATTTTATTCATATTTCAGGTCTTGTTCAATTTAGTTCTTTTTCATGGATTAATATACTTCCCGAATCTATTGTAGTTGGAATAAGCAATGTAGACAGAAAAAGAGATTTTACATTTCCAACTACTAATGAAAAAGATAAAATAGATTTTCCCACCACCGGAAAGTCAGAACAATTTATACAATTTATCGAAAAAGAATTACAACCCTTTATCGAAAAAAGTTACAAAACCAACAATCTTAAAACAATTATTGGCCAATCCCTTGGCGGACTTTTAGCAACAGAAATATTATTCAAAAAGCCAGAACTATTTACTAATTATATTATTGTTAGCCCCAGCTTATGGTGGGACAATGAATCTTTATTAAAAAAAGAACCTGCTCACTTTAAAAATATTCATTCAATATACATATCTGTAGGAAAAGAAGGAGAAACAATGGAAAGAACAACAAAAGAGCTACATCAAAAATTACAGCTATTAAAAAGAGAGAAACTTAATTTATATTTTGATTTTTTTGAAGACAAAAACCATGGTGATGCTCTTCATCTTTCTGTTTACAAAGCATTTGAATGTATCTTTAAAAATAAAAAATAATCAAAGCTAAAATTAATGGTTAACCAACTTACGCAATTAATTAGTGCCGAAAAAAAAGCAAAACAGTTGTTTAAAACAATTGAAGAACGTGGGCTTATTACACCTGGGAAAACCGAAAAAGAATTAAACACAGAACTATTTAACCTTGCTTTTGAATTATTTGGCATAAAAAAATTTTGGCATAAACGAATTGTTCGCTCTGGCAAAAACACCTTATGTCCGTACAAAGAAAATCCTCCCAACTTAATTTTGCAACATGACGACATTCTATTTTTTGATTTTGGTCCTGTGTTTGAGGACTGGGAAGCTGATATTGGAAGAACCTATGTTTTGGGAAACGATGAACGTAAGATAAAATTAATGAAAGATGTTGAACAGGCCTGGGAAGAAGGAAAAGATTATTTTATTCAACACAGAGAACATTTAACAGGTAAAGACTTTTACAATTACACAAAAGAACTTGCAAAAAAATATGGCTGGGAGTATGGCAATGAACATTGTGGACATTTAATCGGAAATTTTCCACATGAGCAAATTGTTGGTGAAGAAATTATTAATTATATACACCCTAAAAACACATCCTTAATGATTAATAATGATCAACATGGTAATGAACGGTCATGGATTTATGAAATTCATTTTATAGATACTACAAAAAAAATTGGAGGTTTTTTTGAGCAGTTATTGCATTAACCGTTGTCGCTTTTTTTATGCAAAAGCCAACGTTTACGATAAAAGATAATAACAAAAATCATCCCTAACACAAATGGTATTCCTGCATAATTTTTATAGTGTTCGGCATTAAAAAATTCGCAACACATCCAATACGAATTGGCCATAATCCACATACAAATAGATAAATTAATCCAAAATTCCATGCGTTGTAAATTCCAACATTTGTGAGTAATAAGCACTGCAACGTAAACAGTAGGCAAAATCATTAAAATGCCCATCACCCTCCACTGCATCATCCAGCAAGTATCTTTAAGCAACCACAAAGCAATGTGAGCATTTTCAAACTGGCGAATTCGATGCATAATTTTAAAATTTCAAAATTCAAAGATA
>JAEUTT010000347.1 GCA_016787165.1 Bacteroidia bacterium
CTCTTGTTTGAGATTCATTTAAGGCTTTTATAATATGCTCACGATTATCGGATACAGATGAAATTTGTGCAACACTCATTCCGTTCATATTTAATAACTGACCAATAAACGCAGAATTGGTATCTACAATTTGTCCTATTAAAATTTCATCTCCAATGGTAATTATTTCTACTTGCATAAAATTAAGTTGATTTGGGAGTTAGTAGAATGGTTAATTGGTTTAAATAATGATTTGATTGGAGTTTTTTAATTGTATTGTATGTCATTTTCACCGTAGGGAGAAGTCTCTCATTTGTTAGAGCTTGCTATAGATTTCTCCCTATGGTCGAAATGACAAATAAATTTTTTTTAGATAGTGATTGTACTAATATATCATTTAACGATACAAACTACTTCACAATAGTCATTTCGTCTAATAAATATCCTGCACCTGCAAATTTGTCTACCACAAAAAGTGTATAACGAACATCCAAAACAATGTTTCTAACTTGATCAGGATTATAAAAAATATCACTCATGGTACCTTCCCAATTTCTGTCAAAATTTGTTCCTATTAACTCTAAATTTCCGTTGAATACCGGACTTCCTGAATTACCTCCTGTTGTATGATTACTTGCGCAAAAAGCAACTCTCATATTCCCATTTTTGTCGGCATATTTTCCGTAATCTTTATTTGTATACAATTCTTTTAATTTAGGATGTACTACAAATTCATCTACTGCCGGATTTTCTTTTTCCATAATGCCTTCCAAGGTGGTAAAGTGGTTATAATAAACTCCGTCTTTTGGATAGTAGCCATCTACTTTTCCATAAGTAACACGTAAGGTACTGTTCGCATCAGGATAATATTTTTTTGTGGTAACAAGTTCACGCATCGCTTTCATATACGTGCGATTTAGTTTAGCTATTTCAATGTCTAGTGCATTGTATTTTGGCAATACATCATTTGCAAATTTAGTGTATGCACTTTGCATTAACAGATAGAGAGGGTCTTTTTGAATTTTTTTATAATTAGCTTCTAAGTTTTCTAAAGCTTTATTTACTTTTTCTTCCGAAACAAAAATAGATTTAGCATAAATGCTTTGTGCATATTTTTCAAAATTCCCTTTGTGTTTTTTTTCAATTTCCGAAAAAATGCTTGCTAGCTGTTCTTTAGGCAAATTGGTAGCTATCATTTTTAAAAGTGCAGCTGCAATTTTTTCATCAGTAGCTGCATCAAAATCTTTAAAAAATCCTTTTGTATTATTTTTTAATCGATCGATATTTTTTTGAATATCGCTTGCTTTTTTGCCCGATGCTAATGCTTCAACAGCATCATTGAATGAAAATGCGTAATTCACTGCTTCAATGCCTAGCATTGCTTCTACAAAATAGTCGCGTTGATTGTTCCACAATGAAAACTCTTTGTATTTAGTTTCATAGCTAGACAAGAGGTTGCCATATTTTTCTTTTGCATTCGCATCGGCATTTACTTTTGATGTAAATTCTTTTTCAAATGATTTTTTTATTTCAATTGCATTTGCTTTTTTTAAGCCGTTGCGTTCCCCGTCCCATTTTTTCCAGTAGTTAGCAATGCTTGCATATTTAGCAGAATATTGAATTCGTACTTTGTCGCTTTCTTTCATTTGCTTATCCCAAACCGCTAATTTTGTTTCACGAATTTTTACTTTAGCCGGATCAGATACATTTTGAATCATATCTACAGCATAAGAAGTTAAGTATTCGGTGGTGCGTCCCGGGAAGCCATATACCATTGTAAAATCACCTTGTTCAATTCCTTTTAATGAAATAGGAATTACATATTTTGGTTGATAAGGTACATTGTCTTTAGAATAATCGGCTGGTTTATTATCTTTATTAGCATATACTCTAAAAATAGAAAAATCACCAGTATGTCGAGGCCACATCCAATTATCAGTATCACCACCAAATTTTCCGATTGATGAAGGAGGAGCACCTACTAGTCGAACATCACGAAATGTTTCGGTAACAAACATGTAAAATTCATTTCCATAATAAAATGAACGAATGTATGCACCGTAGTGCGAATCTTTAGTTGCCTCTTTAGTAATGGATGCAATGTTTTCTGCAATTTTTT
>JAEUTT010000222.1 GCA_016787165.1 Bacteroidia bacterium
CATTAGAACGAATTAATTTTAACAGACCAACACATGACCGTACCAACTGGCATTCGGCAGCTGAATCAGTAGGTTATGGAACACCAGGATACAAAAACTCACAATACAGTGAAGTTGGCGAAACGGATGATGCAATAGAAATTGCACCACAAATTTTTTCACCCGATGAAGATGGTTATAATGATGTTGTAAACATTAATTACCATTTTGATACTCCTGGATTTGTTGCCAATGTAACGATATACGATAGTAAAGGAAGAATGATAAAAAATTTAATTCGAAATGAATTACTTGGAATCAAAGGAACTTTTAGTTGGGATGGAATTACTGATGATCGCGATAAAGCCCGCATAGGTATTTACATTGTTTTTGTTGAAGTTTTCGATTTAAAAGGAACTGTGAAGCACTATAAGAAAACCTGTGTTTTGGCAAGCAAATTATAATTTTTTATCAAATTTTTTTCATTCCAATTTAGTTCGTACATTTGTAACAGTTCTTTATATACTTATCCAGAAAGGTGGAGGGAAACGCCCTAAGAAACCTTACCAACCCATCATAGAAATGATGAATGTAAAATGATGAATGAATTTATGGTTCTCAATTTATAATTCACAGTTTCCGTGAGAAGGTGGGAAATCGTTTTTCTTGAAAAAAGAAATAGATAAGTCAGAAATAAAATATTAAAATAAAACAATAAAATATTTATCTCCTCTGACTATAAAATGTTAGAGGAGATTTTTTTTACCTTACCTCGCCCTCTCCAAAAGAGAGCGAGAAGGAATAGAAATTATGGCAGACATAAAAAAAGAATTAGAAAAAAGAATTTTGGTAATTGATGGTGCCATGGGCACCATGATTCAACAATATAAGTTGGAAGAGAAAGATTATCGTAGTAGACGTTTTTCGGATTGGCATAAAGATTTGAAAGGAAATAATGATTTGCTTTCTATTACACAACCACAAATTATTAAAGCTATTCACAAAGAATACCTAAAGGCTGGTGCTGATATTATTGAAACAAATACATTTAGTGCAACCACCATTGCAATGGCAGATTACGATATGCAAGAGCTGGCATACGAACTAAATTTTGAATCAGCTAAAATTGCAAAAGAAGCTATCCAAGAGTTTTATAAAGAGTTTCCTGAACAAACAAATACAGCAAAATTTGTTGCGGGCGCTATTGGGCCAACAAATCGTACATTATCTTTATCACCCAATGTAAATGACCCAGGGTTTAGAGCAATCACTTTTGATGAATTAGTGAATGCCTATACAGAACAAGTAAAAGGATTGATAGACGGAGGTTCCGACATTCTATTAATTGAAACTATTTTTGATACACTCAATGCAAAAGCCGCACTGTTTGCTATTCAAAATTATTGTAAATCAGTAAACAAAAAAATGCCTGTAATGGTTTCAGGAACCATTACGGATGCAAGTGGAAGAACACTATCCGGACAAACAACCGAAGCGTTTCTAAATTCTATTTCACACGTTGATTTACTAAGTGTAGGTTTAAATTGTGCATTAGGTGCAAAAGATATGCGTCCGTATTTAGAAGAACTGGCAACAAAAGCGCCTTTCTTTGTGAGTGCATATCCTAATGCCGGTTTGCCTAATCAATTTGGTGAATACGATCAAGATGCTCATGAAATGGGGCATCAAATTGAAGATTTTTTAAAAGCAGGATTTTTAAATATTGTTGGTGGATGTTGTGGTACAACACCTGCTCATATTAAACGAATTGCTGAATTAGCAAAAACAAGTTCTCCTCGAAAAAAACCTGAACCAGATGTTTTAATGCATCTCAGCGGATTAGAACCTGTTACACTCCGATCGGAAAGTAATTTTATGAATGTGGGAGAACGTACCAATGTTACAGGTTCAAAAAAGTTTT
This sequence comes from Bacteroidia bacterium, assembly GCA_016787165.1. Lineage (GTDB taxonomy): Bacteria > Bacteroidota > Bacteroidia > 2-12-FULL-35-15 > 2-12-FULL-35-15 > 2-12-FULL-35-15. The sequence goes on from JAEUTT010000222.1 coordinate 1,901, forward strand.
TACGATTAATTAAAGAAGAAAATTACGAAGAAGCATTGTCAATTGCCCGCGAACAAGTAGAAGGTGGTGCACAAGTGATTGACATAAACATGGATGAAGGGATGCTAGACAGTGAAGCCTGTATGACTCGCTTTTTAAATTTAATAGCATCTGAGCCGGATATTGCACGCGTTCCAATTATGATTGACTCCAGTAAATGGAGCGTAATTGAAGCGGGATTAAAATGTGTACAAGGGAAAGCAATTGTAAATTCAATCTCCTTAAAAGAAGGTGAAGAAAAATTTATAGAGCAAGCCGAAAAAGTAAAACAATACGGTGCTGCTGTTATTGTAATGGCATTTGATGAAGTAGGACAAGCAGATACCTTGCAACGAAGAAAAGACATTTGCAAACGTGCATATGACATTTTAGTTGACAAAGTAAAGTTTCCTGCTCAAGACATTATTTTCGACCCAAACATTTTTCCTGTTGCAACAGGAATGGATGAGCATAAACTAAATGCTCTCGATTTTTTTAATGCAACAAAATGGATAAAAGAAAATTTACCACATGCAAAAGTGAGTGGTGGTGTAAGTAATGTTTCTTTTTCCTTCCGTGGAAATGATCATGTGCGTGAAGCAATTCATTCTGCTTTTTTATACCATGCTATTAAAAATGGAATGGATATGGGAATTGTCAACCCTGCTCAGTTAGTTGTGTATGATGATATTGATAAAAAATTATTAGAATTAATTGAAGATGTTTTATTAAACAGAAGAGAGGATGCTACAGAGCGGCTGGTAGAACATGCAGAATCATTAAAAGGAATTACAAAAGAAAAAACAGAAAAAGATGAAGAATGGAGAAAAGGAACAGTAGAGGAACGATTAAGCTATGCACTCGTTAAAGGAATTGTAGAATACATTGATGCTGATACAGAAGAAGCTCGATTAAAATTGGGCCGACCATTGTATGTTATTGAAGGTCCATTAATGGCAGGAATGAACATTGTAGGTGATTTATTTGGTGCAGGAAAAATGTTTTTACCACAAGTTGTAAAAAGTGCGCGTGTAATGAAAAAGGCGGTTGCTTATTTAGAACCCTACTTACTTGCCGAAAAAGAAGCAAATAAATTAGCTGGCATTGTGGGCGATGGAAGAACCAATGCTGGAAAAATATTATTGGCAACAGTAAAAGGCGATGTTCATGATATTGGTAAAAACATTGTAGGTGTTGTATTGGCTTGCAATAATTATGAAATTATCGATTTAGGTGTAATGGTTTCTTGCGATAAAATTTTAGAAGAAGCAAAAAAGCACAATGTAGATATAATTGGATTAAGCGGATTAATTACTCCATCATTAGATGAGATGGTTCATGTAGCTAAAGAAATGGAGCGATTAAATTTTAAAACACCATTATTAATTGGTGGTGCAACAACTTCTAAAGTTCATACTGCTGTTAAAATTGCTCAAAATTATTCCGGTCCGGTGGTACATGTTAATGATGCTAGTAAATCGGTACCTGTAGCAAGCAGTTTGATTTCAAATGAACTACGTGATGCATTTATGGTTGACGTTACGAAAGATTATGAACGAGTGCGTGAACAAAATAAAAATGCACAATCACAAAATAAATTTATTCCTATTGAAGAAGCTCGTACAAATAAATTTCCAATCGATTGGGATAAAACAAAAATTGTAACACCCAACCTAATTGGCACTAAAATTTTTGAGGACTATCCATTATCAGAAATTGTGGAATACATTGATTGGACACCCTTCTTTCACAGCTGGGAATTAAAAGGTTCTTATCCAAAAATTTTAAATGATTCTGAACGTGGAGCCGAAGCAAAAAAACTATTTGATGATGCACAAAAAATGCTACAGCAAATTATTTTCGAAAAATGGTTGACTGCAAAAGCAATAATTGGTATTTATCCTGCAAATTCTGTTGGAGATGATATCGAACTGTTTGTAAATAATGAATCGGTAGTTTTTCATACAATCCGCCAACAAACAAAAAAACCGGCAGGACAATACAATGTTGCCTTGTCGGATTTTATTTCTCCGAAGAACCAAGATTACATTGGATCATTTGCCCTCTCTACCGGATTTGGAATTGATGAACATGTTGCACGATTTGAAAAAGAACATGATGACTATTCTGCAATCATGTTAAAAGCATTGGCTGATAGATTAGCAGAAGCATTTGCCGAATTGATGCATAAAAAAGTTCGTAAAGAATATTGGGGATATGCTTCAAATGAAAAGTTGAGTAATGAAGAATTAATTAAAGAAGAATATGCAGGCATTCGTCCGGCACCTGGTTATCCTGCTCAACCCGACCATACAGAAAAACCAACTATTTGGAAATTATTAAATGTAGAAAAAAATATCGGTATTAGTTTAACCGAAAGTATGGCAATGGTTCCAACGGCTGCCGTAAGTGGACTATACTTTTCACATCCTGATTCACATTATTTTGGAATTGGTAAAATTCAAAAAGATCAAGTACAAGATTATGCAAAACGAAAAGACATGACGATTGAAGAAATTGAGCGTTGGTTAGGACCAAATTTAGCATATTAAAAAGAGGTCTCGAAAAATTTCGAGACCTCTTTAATTTTATTGCAACCTACTTAACAACGCGCTTTCTACCAACTTAATTGCCACTTCAATTCTTGAAAGATTGTATACAACCAAAGCTATTGGAAGTTTATCAAAATTGGCTTGTTTCCACTCAACCGTTTCATAATATACTACTAAATCGCTTGTTGATATACCACTTAAATCAATATCAATATTCATTTCTGAAATTTTTGATTTATACAAATCAATCCTCTTTTTTAATTCTGTTGCAGAATATTCAGAAGGAGTATTAGCCATTAAAATATC
>JAEUTT010000381.1 GCA_016787165.1 Bacteroidia bacterium
TGGATACCTTGCCCCCCACTTAATCATATCTGTTAAATGTAAAAGAACCTGTTCTAAGCTATCGTAATCAGATTGATATTTAAAAAGGTTCTTTTCTTTCTCAAAAGCACCTGCCATTTTAGCTAGTTGTAACAAATTGTGCGTTTTACCTGCTTTTCCACAAACATTTTTCAAAACTACATTTTGTCCTTTTATTTCATATTCTACTAACTCAGGATTGGATTTTATAATTATACCTTTTAGTCCATTTTCAATTGCCATACCCCAATGATAATGTGCATTTACAAAAATTGTCGTAAAGTCTGAATTATCAATATTTTCTTTCATTTTTTGGAGATGTTCTTTACTTGTCAGCTCTTTTAAAAGGATGTCACCGATTAGTTTCTGTTGTCTATAGAACTTGAACCAACTATGTGGGTCTCTAATTTTTTTTATATGGGTTTCTACATTACTCATTTTTTTTCAAATGCGTCTATGCGTCTAAATATTCGGAACAGTATTAATGCTGTTGCACATAAACCTATGCCAAGTCCGATGATTGTCCCAACGCAAGGTCTGTTAAAAATTTTGCCTACACCTAAACCAATTAAACTTAGTCCAATTACTGTAAATATTACAGCTACATAAAAGAGCGTTTCTTTTTTCATCTTTTTGCTACTGCTTTTTTGTGTCGTTCAACATACTTATTATAAAGCTCTCTCTTTTCAACATCAGAGATTATCCCGATTTCACTTTCTCGTTTTGCACCTTCCCACTCTAATTTTAAAAGATATTGAGTTATAGTTATCAGTTCATTTATTTGCTCTGTCGGGTCTTTGTCAGATTTAAGCAGAATTTGGTCAATAAGATTAATGATTTTATTGTCCCAATATTCGTCTTCTGGATTTAGGTAAAGTCTTATTAGGAATTTTAAAGTGTCGGCTTCTTTGTGTAGCTCCCAAACTTCTGCTTTCTCCAATTTATAAACTCTGTTGTTATAGCTGTATGCTAACGCACAAAATCTTGAAATGCTTTCTCGTAAGTCCTGAATATATTTTATTCGTGAAGATGTTACAGAGTTGATGAAAGCTGTCTTGCGAACATTACGAAATGTAATGATTAGATTAAAAACACCAACAAAGAATGTTAGTCCGATACTTATTAATGTTACTGTTTCTGTCGTTGTCATTTCGTTTATTGTTGTTTCTTGACTTTACTCAATTTGTTTGCTGCACGGTCGTCATAAAATCACAGCTAACTCTCTTATATCCCCATGTTTTTAATTTTTAATAGTGGTAATATTCCCATTTTGGACATATTACCACTATTGTTGTATGTTTTGTATTGGGGTTTATTTTTATTTAATAGTTTAGCTAAGTTATAAATTTTACGCAAATTTCATAAACAAAACAGCCGAAAATCATATTTCGGCTGCTTTGTTTTATTTATTTTTTACTTTCTCCCTTAATGGTTAAATCAAGTGGCTTGTCTACTTTATCTTTTAGCAATGCATGTCTTACTACATCAATCATTT
>JAEUTT010000382.1 GCA_016787165.1 Bacteroidia bacterium
GTTGGTGGAACGGCTTTGTTTATTGCCCAAATTCCATTTTTTATTAAAAAAGTTAAAAACAGAACAGGCAATGAAAATGCATAAATATTATAAAATATGTTTATTGTTCGTTTTTATTTTAATTGAAACGCTATTTTTAAATGCACAACAATTAAATTATACACTTAACCGCGATTTTTTATACGGTATTGATGAATATTACAATCGTAAAGAAGAAAAAGAAAATACATTTATTAAGCCTTATCGTTTTGAACAAATAAAAAAAATTAAAGATTCTTCTGCCATTTTTCCTCGCTTATTATCAGGAACAAAAGCGGAAGAGCAAGATAAAAAAGCAAAAAATCAAATTGAAATTTATCCTTTATTAACCGCAAATACAGGTTATCAATTAGGAGAAGGATCTCGATTTACAAATGATTTAGCCATTGGCGGAAATTTAATAGGCTACATTGGAGATAAATTTGCATTTAACTTTAAAGCATTAGCCGGTAAAGGGCAGTATGCTTCTTTTGTAGATTCAATTATTTTCGAATCTAAAGTTGTTCCGGGAATTGGCTATGCTTACATTTCTAAAGCGGATAGCTTAAATCCGCAGTATGCCTATCAGTATTTTAGTGGTTTTTTATCGTATTCTCCCAACAAAATATTTAACATTCAAGTAGGTCAGGATAAGCATTTTTGGGGCGATGGTTATCGTTCACTTTTTTTGTCGGATGCAGGCAGCCCGTATCCATTCATGAAAATTACTACTAATGTATGGAAGCTTACTTATGTGAATTTATATACTATTATGAAAGATGCTACTAATCCTTCCGGGCTAAAGAAAGATTGGTTAAATAAATATGCAACACTTCATTATTTAGGTTGGAATGCAACAAAACGAATTACTATTGGTGTTTTTGAAAGCGTTGTTTGGCAAGGTTCCGATAGCACCCGTTATCGAGGATACGATGTTAACTATTTAAACCCAATCATGTTTTTTAGGCCAACAGAATATTCTTTAGGCTCAAGTGATAATGCTTTTGTTGGTTTTAATTTTAAAGTAAAATTGTTTAAAAAACAGCAGGTGTACGGACAGCTTTTATTGGATGAATTTTTATTAAAAGAAGTGCTTAAAAATGATGGTTGGTGGGCAAACAAACAAGCTTTTCAGCTTGGATTTAAAAGTTTTGACATGTTCAAAGTACGACATCTTAATTTTCAAACAGAATTTAATTATGTACGACCATACACTTATGCTCATGGAAGTGTTCAACAAAATTATAGTCACATGAATCAACCATTGGCTCATCCTTTGGGTGCTAATTTTTGGGAGTCGGTTTCATTTTTAAATTATCGACACAAACGATTGTTTGTAGAAGCTAAATTTCAATTTGCACGTTATGGTGCCGATAGCGCTACTACAGATTATGGAAAAAATATTTTTATGTCGTACACAAACAGACCCAAAGAATATGGGAACTTTACAACACAAGGTTTCCAAACCAATCTAATAACAGCTTCTTTGCGAGCCGCATATATTTTAGATACTCGTATGAATTTTAAAATAGAGCTTGGTGCAGCATACCGAATTCAAGAATCTGCATATTCTAAAAAAAATATCCCTTATGTATTCTTGGGAATTAAAACCGATTTGAGTAATCTATACGATGATTATTAAATAAATTTTATTTCTTTTTTGATTTGCTTTTTTTCATCGGATTGTCTTCATTGCTTTCTCCTCTGCCTTGTGTTTTAGCTTTGTACAAATCAAATTTAGAAGTACTTCCCATACGTGGCCATGAATTATTATTTTCATTAATGTCAGCTGTTTCTTTCATCGGATCTATTAAAATAGATTTTACTTCTTTTTCTTTCACAAAGGTTTTTACAACCTTTTGCTCGTTTTTTCTCCAGATGTATGCGCTTATGTATTCTGTTTCGGAGCTGCCATCAATATAATTCCATTGAATTATGATTGGCATTACTAAGCCTCCTTTATTGCTCAAATGTAATTCATAATAAAAATTATTTTCATATTTCTTGAATTCATCTTTTTCAAGTGTTAAAAGATTTTCATTTCTGTTTTTAATTGTTTGTTCTTCTTTTGGGGCAGGTTCTTTTGGGTTGTAGTAATAGTAGTCGCGTAAAGTAGTATCGGTATCCACTAAAAATTTTAAACCGCTATTTTTGTTTCTGATTTTTGAAATGTGATTAAATTCTTCTGCTTGTATTTTTTTATTTTTAATGGTATCATTTTTCACTGGTACTTTTTTAGGATTATCCAATGTAAATGTTAATACCGAATCAAGTGAAATGTCTACTGGTTCAATGTCATAAAACCAACCTCTCCAAAACCAATCTAGATCTACTCCCGATGCATCTTCCATTGTTCTAAAAAAGTCAGCTGGTGAAGGATGTTTAAATGCCCAGCGTTTACAGTATTCTTTGAATGCATAGTCAAATAATTCTCTCCCCATCACTGTTTCACGTAAAATATTTAAAGCAGTAGCAGGTTTTCCATAAGCATTGTTTCCATATTGAGCAATATTTTCGGTGTTGGTCATAATTGGCTCTAATTGATTTTTAGGCATACGCATATAATCCACAATTTTGTGTGCCGGACCTCTTGATGATGGATAGTTATTGTCAAATTCTTGTTCGGTTAAAAATTGAACAAAGGTATTTAACCCTTCATCCATCCATGCCCATTGACGTTCATCGCTATTGATAATCATTGGAAAAAAGTTGTGTCCAACTTCATGAATAATAACGCCAATCATTCCATATTTTGTACGAGCAGAATAAGTTCCATCAGTATCGGTTCTTCCAAAGTTAAATGATATCATTGGATACTCCATTCCATTTGCAGCTTCCACACTAATTGCAACAGGATATGGATAAGGGATTGTAAATTTTGAATAGGTACGTAATGTTTGAGCGATTGTTTTTGTTGAGTATTTGTTGTACAAGGCATAAGCTTCTTTTGGATAGTAGCTCATACACATAATATTTTTATTCTCAATTTTCTGAGCCATTGCATCCCAAACAAATTTTCTGGAGCTACCCCAAGCAAAGTCACGTACATTTTCTGCTTTGTATTTCCATGTTTTGAAATTGATCTTATCCGGATTTTTTTCTTTGTTTTTTACTTCTTCCAACGTAACAATTTCAATTGGTGTAGTGCTTCCTTGCGACTTATTCCATCTGCTTAATTGTTCGGGCGACAATAATTCATTTATATTAGAACAAGTTCCTGTAGAAGCTATTATATGGTCGGCAGGAACTTTCATGTTAACTTCAAAATCGCCAAAAACCAATGCAAACTCTCCTCGTCCGGTAAATTGTTTATTATTCCAACCTTGATAATCGTTATACACACACATGCGAGGATACCATTGTGTAATAGTAAATACACAGTTGCCATCTTCTGAAAATAATTCATATCCTCCACGGCCACCAATTTTTAAACGTTCAGGTATTTTGTAATTCCATTTTATTTTAAATACAATATTTTGTTTAGTAGCGAGTGGGCTTTCTAAATCAATTCGCATCATTGTATTGTTGATTACATATTTTAGCGCTTTACCATTTTTATCGGTAACACTCAAAATGTTTACACCATAGCCTTGTAATTGTTTTTTATAATCAAGTGCATCAAGTTGGTTAGTGGTAATGGGTAAGGTTTTTTGACTACCATCAAAATTGTTAGCTTCATTGTTTGGGTTGTGTTGATTTTCATCAAGTTGTAGCCATAAATAATTAAGCTCATCAGGTGAGTTATTGTAATACGTGATTTCTTCATCACCATGTAAACGCAAGTCTTTTTCATCTAAAAAAGCATTTATTTTATAATCTGCTTTTTGTTGCCAATATTGAAATCCTGGCGCTCCTGATGCCGAACGATAGGTGTTTGCGTCCGGTAATATGGTGCCTAATTGTTCAAATTTATTTCCGTGGTTTGATTTTGGGTTGTTTTGAATATTTTGTGCAGTAGCAACAAAGCTTGATGCAATTAAGAGAAACGCTGTTTTTAATAATGTATGCATTTTACGAGTGTATTAATGCTGTTAATCGTTCAATAGCCATTATTAAAGCTATTCCAAAAACAGCAGATGATATAAAAAAGTTTTTGTCTCTTGGTTTTATTCTTAGTAGTTCGGTTAAAAATAGTAAAATAAATAGAGAAATAAATACAATTATTATTTGTCCGGCTTCTAAACCGATATTAAAGGCAAATAATGGGGATAAGCTATTTTCATCTTTCCCTAATAAGGATTTTAAAAGGTATGAAAAACCCATTCCATGTATTAGTCCAAACAATAAAGTAGCTACATAGTTAAATTTAAACCCTGTAAT
>JAEUTT010000399.1 GCA_016787165.1 Bacteroidia bacterium
GTACCCACTTTATTTGAGCGCATAATCAACCCATTCGGATTTATGCGTTCTAAGAACAAGACAACTCGTTCATAAGCTTGCAATCGAATTGGAGTAATTAAAGTTTGATTATTCAATTTTAAATCAATACTTTTTTTACGACTCTCATGATCCAGAAAGTTTTTTACCAAATAATAAGTTGTAATAAATACTATGCCCGAAGGCAAAATAATCATTGCAATGTCAAATATTCTATCCATGATTCAATACGTTAATTTTAGGAGGCTAAATATCGTAATTTTTATTGATTTTAAGAATTAGTGTATTAACTGCTTTTCTATCACATTTTTATTAGTTTTGTATCCTCTAAACTAAATTGTATGAGTAAATTATCTGACAGAATAAATAACCTTGCTGAATCGCAAACCCTAGCTATGGCTAAAAAAAGTCGCGAACTTCAAGCACAAGGCAAAGATATTATCAGCTTAAGCATTGGCGAACCCGACTTTAACACTCCTGATTTTATTAAAGATGCAGCAAAAAAAGCTATCGATAATAATATTACAAAATATACCCCCGTACCGGGAATTTTAGAAGTTAGAAAAGCAATTTCTGAAAAATTTAAACGCGATAACAATTTGAACTATGCAGCTGATCAAATAGTGGTTTCTACCGGTGCCAAACAATCGATTGCTAACGTTATTTTAAGTATGGTAAATCCCGGAGAAGAAGTGATTGTTCCTATTCCATATTGGGTAAGTTATATTGAAACAATAAAACTTGCCGAAGGAATTCCTGTAACTATTCCTACATCTGTTGAATCAAATTTTAAAATAACTCCCGAACAACTAAAAAAAGCCATCACTTCTGAAACTAAAATGGTGGTTTTTAGTACACCTTGTAATCCTAGTGGTTCGGTTTACTCAAAAGATGAACTAAAAGCTTTAGCAGAGGTAATTATTCAATATCCTGATTTGTATGTAATTTCTGATGAAATTTATGAATACATTAATTTTATTGGCAAACATGAAAGCTTAGCTCAATTTGATTTTATTTATGACAGAGTGATTACAGTAAATGGTGTATCAAAAGGTTATGCTATGACAGGCTGGAGAATTGGATACATTGGTGCGCCAAAATGGATTGCCGATGCTTGCGAAAAAATGCAAGGACAGTTTACATCTGGTGCATGCTCTATTGCTCAAATGGCTGCCATGGAAGGTGTTAAAGCAGAGCCATCCATCACCTATGAAATGCGTGATGCATTTAAAAAACGTAGAGATTTGGTATTAGGACTACTAAAAGAAATTCCAGGATTAAAGATGAATGTTCCTGATGGAGCATTTTATATTTTCCCAGATATATCATCTTACTTTGGAAAATCATATAATAGCTATCACATCAAAAATTCAAATGATTTAAGTATGTTTTTACTTGAAGAAGGGAATGTAGCATTGGTTTCAGGTGATGCTTTTGGTGATGATAATTGCATTCGCTTTTCTTATGCAACTTCCGAAGATCGATTAATTGAATCGGTAAGACGAGTAAAAGAAGCTTTAGCTAAATTAAAATGAATATAAAAGATATATTTCAGTCGTTTAATAAACTTAATGTATTAATCATTG
>JAEUTT010000412.1 GCA_016787165.1 Bacteroidia bacterium
AAGTAAAAAGAGATTTAGCTTTATTGATAGATAAAGCTGTTAAGTTTGAACAGCTAGAACAATTGGCATTTCAGTCCGAAAAAAGTTTATTAAAAAATGTAAACTTATTTGATGTATACCAAGGAGATAAACTGCCTGAAGGCAAAAAATCATACGCATTGAGCTTTACCTTGTTAGATGAAACTGCAACGTTAACGGATAAGCAAATTGAAAAAATTATGGAGAAGTTGATGAAAACATACCAGGAAAAAGTAGGAGCAGAAATTAGGTAGAAATTACTTCCTAAATGCTAACAATTCAGTTATAGCAAATTTAAAATCAGGATACTTAAATTTAAAACCTGCATCCATTATTTTTTGAGAACTAACACGACTACCATTTAAAACCAGTACGGCCATTTCTCCTAAAACTAATTTTAATATACTTGTCGGTATTTTTATAGGTAATAATTTTTTAGTTAAGGATTCAGCTATTTCTTTGTTTAGTTCATAGTTGCTAATATGTTCTGGCGCTACAGCATTATAAATTCCATCTATATTATTTTGTTCAATGGCTTGTAAAAAAAGTGCACATACATCATCTATGTGTATCCAAGGCATGTATTGTTTTCCCGAACCTATTGCTGCACCTATATTATGTTTAATTGGCCATACTAATTTTGGTAATGCTCCTCCATCTGCTGATAAAACAGTTCCTATCCGAAATATAACAGTTCGTTCTGCATAAGGATTTATTTCTTTTGCAGCACTTTCCCATTGTGCACAACATGTTCCTAAAAAATCGTTTGATGAAATAGCTTCTTCCGTAAAAATGGTTTCAGAATTTATAGCACCATAAAAGCCAATGGCGGAAGCAGAGATGTATGCTTTTATTTTTTTATGTGTACGTTGTAAACTTTCTTTAATTAATAGAGTGGCATTTACTCGACTTTCAATGATTAATTGTTTTTGTTTGTCTGTCCAGCGTTTGTTAGCAATGCCTTCGCCTGCTAAATTAATAATGTAGTCAGCTTCTAATATGGCATTGTCGTCAATATAATTTTCTTGAATGTTCCAGCGGTATTGCTGTATCGGATTGTTAGGTTGTAGATTTCGGTTCAGGTGAATAACCCGATAGCCTTTTTTTTGTAGCTCAAAGCTAAGTTGTTTGCCAATTAATCCGGATGCTCCGGCAATTAAAACTGTTTCCATATCATTTTAACAATCAGATGAATGTTATGTTTATTAACCTCCTGCTTTTTTGGCTTTATAATTAGCATCTGTTAATAGTTTTAATACTTTATCACGATGATCGCCTTGAATTAATATTTCTTCATTTTTTACTGTTCCGCCTACTCCGCATTTTTGTTTGAGCATTTTTCCTAATGTTTCTAAATCGTTTAGGTTTCCTATAAAACCATTTACGCGTGTCAGCAATTTCCCGCCTCCCATTCGGTCCAAATAAATTTTTAAATTTTGTTGTTGGGGTGGCAATGAATCTTGTGGCTCTTCCGATTCATTACTGAATTGAAAGCTTTTATTAGTAGAATAAACAAAGCCATCCTCGTTGTTTTTTTTACTCATAGCAATTTAATTTAAGGAATTAATACTTTTAAAGCCAATGGATTTACTTTAATTTCAATAGCATTCCCAATTTCAATGGGCTCGCCATCAATGTGGGCAATAGTGCTTGGTTGGTGAACTGTAACACTTTTGGCTTTAATGATTTCGAGGTGTGATGATTGGTCAAGCGTTTTTTTGAATAAACGATAACCAATAGAAAGCACACTCATAAACTTAAAGTTTTTTAAAATAGCAATATCCATTATTCCATCGGCAATATCGGCAGTAGGGGCAATGTGAGCGTTGTTTCCCCATTGTGACCCATTGGCAAAGCTGATTAAAAATGCTTCTTGATATATCTTTTTTCCATCAATAATCAATTCGTAATTTCTTGCTTTGTATTTTGGAAATTCACGCATAATTATTTTTAAATAGGAAGAAAACCCTCTTTTGCCATAGTTGGCAAACTCCCAGCCAATGTGTGCATCAAAACCAATTCCGGCAACATTTACAAATTGTTCTTTGTTAAAGCTGATGGTATCTATGGTGATTATTGTTGCTGTGTTAATGAGTTGAATAGCTTTTTTTAAATCAATAGGAATGTTTAAATGTCGGGCTAATCCATTTCCTGATCCGGCAGGAAGAATAGCCATTGCTGTATTGGTATGTGCTAAACCTTTTGCAATTTCATTAACAGAACCATCGCCACCAACGGCTACTACAATTTGATAACCTTTATTTGCATATTCTTTCGCTAGTTGAGTAGCATGTTTTGGAGCATTGGTGTAGGCAATGGTATAGTCAAATTTTAATTTATCTAAATACGTTTCAATAAGCGTATCTATGACTTTTTGTTTCCCAATTCCTGAAATAGGGTTTACAATAAAGCATATTTTTTGTTTAGTACTCATTGAATTTACTTTATAATCATTGTATTATTAATCAAACTTTGCTGATAGGTTTGTATCATCGCTTTTGTTTGTTTTTCCATTTTCTCCAAAACTTTAGGCTCAACATTTATCAAATTATGGTGGAACAAACTATCCTTTTTAAAGTTGTACAAATTAATACTATTAGTGCCATCAAATTGCAATACGTAAGTGCTGTCCATCAATTGAAAAAAGCTACTGTTAAAGGTTAAGCAAGAAATGTCGGTTGAATCAAACACACTTTTTCCAAAAGCAAAGTAGTCTTTAGGGTAATTCATATAGTCTAAAATGCTAGGCATTATGTCCAATTGTTGGGTTGTTTGGGGATTTATTCCTTGCAAATTACTTCCCGGCATGTAATAAATAATAGGTATGCAATGGTTTCCCATTTGAGTAGAATAGAAAAAATCGGTAGAAATGCCGGTATGATCGGCACAGAGTACAAACAAGGTATTGTTAAACCAAGGCATTTTTTTAGCGCTCTCAAAAAAGCGTTTTAATGCATAATCAGAGTAGCGGATGCTTTTATGGATAGGCAGATGCCCTTCCGGAAATCTTGATTTATATTTATCGGGTATAGCAAAAGGGTGGTGGGAAGTAAGGGTAAAAATCGTGGTGAAAAATGGAGTAGGCATTACATTAATAGTGTTGGCTGTATATTGCAAAAACTCCTCATCCCAGATACCCCAATTACCATCATAATCTTTTTCATTATTGTATTCTTTTCGGCCATAGTACTTTTGATAGCCCGATAAAGAGGCAAAAGCATTAAAGCCCATTGTTCCATTTGTTCCTCCATGAAAAAAGGAGCTGTTATATCCTTGTTCATTAAGTAAAGAAGCAAGACTATTAATGGTATTGCTGCCATAAGGCGAAGAAATATAAGCTTCAGTCATCCAACTAGGAATACTAGAAGTGATGGCAGGTATACCTTCTATTGATTTTTTTCCGTTTGAATAAGCGTTATTAAAAGTTAAGCTTTGGGTAATGAGTGAATCTAAAAATGGGGTATAAGTATCAGTTCGCCCGTTAATGGCACCAATGTACTCTTTTGAAAAGCTTTCCAAAATAAGTAAACAAACGTTCAATTTTTTAAATTCTCCGCTTTTCCCCTTTTGTTTGGTATCATATAAAGCTTTTAATTCTTCCGGATTTTCAAAAAATATGCTAGGCTCAATGGTTTTTAGGTCTAGTGTTTTTAAAATA
>JAEUTT010000433.1 GCA_016787165.1 Bacteroidia bacterium
ATTAATATTACATACATGGAATACACAATTTGTTGTGGTATGAAATACACCAAATAACCTCTTTTTTTAAAGAAAGAAGTTGCTAAAAATAATAACAAAAAGTCAATAAAACATTTAATTAATAGCAGAATAAGACAAATGAGTAAAAAATAAGAATGAATATCACTGATTAACAAGCAGATAGAGGAAATAAGCAGATATAAAAACGAACAATTTGTCATAAAAATAATGAGTGAAACTGCTCTTGTTTCAAAATTTAAAAATTTCATTGGTTTTGATGCCCATCTGATTCGTTGATTTACAAACTCTGCTATTGTTGATTTTGCCTTGGTATAAACCACAGCATCCTTCGTTTTTAAAAACTTTATTTTTTTAGCCTCTTTTTGTGCAAGCTTATACATTAATAAGACATCATCTCCCGTTGATATTTCATCAATACCTTCAAAACCGTTGAGCTCTATAAACATTGTTTTTGTATATGCTAAATTGGCGCCATTACACATGATTGGTTTGTGATAATAGATAGCAGCAGCAGTGCTGGCAACAAGAGCATTAAATTCTAAGGATTGCATTTTGTCTAAAATCGTTTTTTCATCATAATAACAAACAGGGCCAACAATCATTTGAGCATTTGTTTTTTCATAAAAATCCACAATTGAAAACAGCCAGTTTGGATTCATTACACAATCGGCATCTGTAGTAACAATTAGTTCACCAACACCATTGTTTATAGCTGTTTTAATTGCATTCTTTTTCCCAGACAAACTAGTATTTAAGTGATACAACTTTATAGAAAGCTCTTTATGTTCTTGAATAAATTGCTGAACAATGGCAACCGAATTATCCTCAGATGAATCATCTACAACTATAATTTCATACTTTTCTTTTGAAACAGATTGCTTATTCAGAGCTGTTAAGCAATTTAAAATATTTTTTTCTTCGTTCCTCATAGGAACAATAATCGTAATATTTGTAGTTATAAATGCATTGGTATTGTTTACTATCACCTTCTTTTGTTTTACCCACCCATAAGTAAACAGAGCTATTAACAACGTATATAGCAGAATAAAAAAAAACGAACTTACTAATAGAAAAAGTACAAAATCATTCATGTTTGTGATTATTAAAAAAATTCATTTTCCAAACAAACAATCCGCCAATCAAGGCTGGTATAGCCAAATTAATAATCCATAAAAACAAAGAAGCAGCAAGTACAATTGTTGAATCAGCATTAATTGAATCAAAAAAATAAACAGCAGTAGCTCCTCGCGTAATTATTTCTGTTAAAGCAAATGAAGGAATAAAACTTGTAACTAAATATGTTATACTAATTAACGAAACAATTATTCCCACATCCGCTTTTAATCCAAATGCACATAATAAAATATAATATTGAAAAACGAATACAACGTAGCGAAGCAATGACAATAAAAATGAAAATATCCATTCACGAACCTTTACTTTAAAAATAAAATTAATATATTCCGCATTAGATGAAATCCATTTAACTAATAAATATTTTGCTAAAAAGTATACAACAACAATAAAGACAACTGACAGCAGTATAGTGATGATGATTTTGTTGGTTAAATGCAAATTAGAAAAAGAATTAAACAGCTGATTTTTTTTTACAAAATAAAAAGCACCAAAACCGACTAATAAAGTAACTAGTAACTGAGTAATGCTTCCAACAAAATTTTTCAATGTTGCTTTTATTTTATCGGCATCTTCTAAAAAAAAAATTCGTCCCGCAAATTCACCCATCCTATTGGGCATAAAAATACTCACCGTAACACCTGAAAAAACTGACTGAAAAGCTTTTTTAAATGAAATCTGTTCCAACTCTGCAACCAAAAATTTCCATTTAAATGCTTCTATACCCCAATTTAAAAACATCAGGCAAAAAGCAAGCGCTATTAATAATTTATCAGATAATTCAAGCATTGAAATAACCAAATTTTTATCGCTTGAATAATAGAGTTTATAACCAATAAAAATGAGTGAACACAATAAAATGAGCACCTTAATAAAAAGACTTGTACCTTTACGAAAAGTATTTGTTGGATATGTGTTCATTTAGTTTAACAATAATAATAAATCCTTTGTTATTACAGCATGATTACAGATAAAATAGTTTTAGGAATTGACCCAGGAACGAACATAATGGGCTATGGACTGATTCATATCAAGGGTAACAAAATGGAGCTTATCACAATGGGAGTTATTCGGCTTGAAAAGCTGGAGGATCATGCTTTAAAATTAAAAAAAATATTTGAGCAGGTTGTTGAACTCATTGATGAACATAAACCTGATGAACTATCAATAGAGGCCCCGTTTTTTGGAAAGAATGTACAATCAATGCTAAAGCTAGGCAGAGCACAAGGAGTTGCAATAGCAGCGGCTCTTTCTAGAAACATTCCGATCCATGAGTATTCTCCTAAAAAAATTAAACAATCAATTACAGGAAGTGGTAATGCATCAAAGGAACAAGTTTCTGCAATGCTAAAAACTCTTTTAAATTTTAAAGAAACACCAGTATTTTTAGATGCAACAGATGGTTTAGCAGCTGCTGTATGTCATTATTTTCAAAGAAAACCTGGCTCAACTAAAAAAAATTATTCGGGATGGAAAGCGTTTATTACCGAGAATCCTAAAAGAGCAGAATAAATTTTTAATAATTTGAACGAATTTTTTCGGCCATTTTTTCTAACTCTTCCGAACTAGGTTTTATTTTGGGTTGAGTAAAATTGATATCATTAGCCGTGTTCATTGGCACTAAATGGATATGTGCATGCGGAACTTCTAAACCAATAACAGCAACGCCAATTCGTTTACACACCACACTTTTTTTTACTGCTTTTGCAACACCTTTTGCAAAAACCATCATCTCCGATAAATCAGCATCATCTATATCAAATAGGTAGTCTGTTTCTTTTTTAGGAATTACAAGCACATGACCATGTACAAGAGGAAATACATCCAAAAAAGCCAAAAACTTATCATTTTCGGCTATTTTATGACAAGGAATTTCGCCATTTATAATTTTTGTAAAAATACTTGCCATAACAAAAAACTATCGAGTAATTTCTACTATTTCAAATTTCATTGTTCCATTAGGAACTTTAATTTCAGCCAAATCGCCCACTTTTTTACCCAACAAGCCTTTTCCAATTGGAGAGTCCACAGAAATTTTACCTTGTTTTAAATCCGCTTCATTTTCGGCAACAAGTGTATACTGCATGGTAGCCCCATTGGCAACATTTTTAATTTTAACTTTTGATAAAATCAATGCTTTTGATGTATCTAACGTTGATTCATCAATCAATCGAGCGTTGCTTAACACCTCTTCTAACTTAGATATTTTAAGTTCTAAAAGACCTTGTGCTTCTTTTGCTGCATCATACTCTGCATTTTCCGACAAATCACCTTTATCACGTGCTTCTGCTATTTGCTTTGAAATAGAGGAACGTTCATGAACCTTTAATTGATGTAATTCATCTTTTAATCTCTTCAATCCTTCTTCTGTAAAATACGATACTTGTGACATTTTTATTTTAGTTAATTGTTGATTAAAATAGAAAAAGAATCCTTCCGTTTTTTAACGGAAGGACTCTCTTCGTATAGCAAATATATGAAAAATATTATAAGTTCACTCGAGCACCAAATGAATGTGTTCCATTAAATGGATTGGTAGCACGATATGAGTAATCTA
>JAEUTT010000450.1 GCA_016787165.1 Bacteroidia bacterium
ACAAAAGCAAAGTTAAAGCAGTCGTTGAAGAAGATTCGGAAATTTTATTAATCCCAATACATAATGCACAAGATTGGGTATCAAAATATCCTTCATGGTGTGAGTTTATTTTTAAATTATACCATAAACGCTTCGAAGAACTGTTATCAGTAGTAAATGCTATGGCATTTCAAAAAATAGATCAACGAATTCTTGATTTACTACAAAAAAAACAGCAATTAACTGGTAGCAATGAAATAAATGTTACTCATCAGCAGCTTGCCGATGAATTAGGAACAGCACGTGAAGTGGTATCTCGCCTACTAAAACAACTTGAACGAGAAAAAAAAATCACCTTATCTCGCAATAAAATTAGCATTCTTTAAGCAATGTGATATTTGTCACTGAATCCTATTTACTCTTGATTGTACATTTGTGGTGTAATTAAAACTTTTAATCACTAAAAACAATCAACAATGAAAAAAAACATGGGAAACAGCGATAAGATTATCAGAGTTCTGATAGCTCTTGTTGTAATTGCACTTTACTTTTCAAATATCATTTCGGGAACACTAGGTATAGTACTACTTGTTTTGTCGGGAATATTTATACTTACAAGCATCGTTAGCTTTTGTCCATTATACACCATTTTAGGAATAAATACATGCAAGAAAAAATAAAAACAATATTTATTAATAACTGGGGAGTAATTGCTGGTGCAATTATTGGCGCAATTGCAGGATATCTTTATTGGCAACAAATAGGGTGTGCATCAGGAACGTGCGCTATCACTTCATCACCAACTAATAGTACATTGTACGGTGCTTTAATGGGAGGTTTATTTGTAACTATTTTCAAAAAATAAAAATTAAAAAATTATGAGCTTAGATCAATTAATTAAATCGAACAAGGCAACAATCGTTGACGTTCGTACAAGAGATGAATTTAGAGGTGGCAATGTTGCAGGATCTGTCAATATTCCATTAAATGAAATTCCACAACGCATCGAAGAATTAAAAGCAATGAACCAACCAATAGTACTATGTTGCTTATCAGGCGGAAGAAGCGGACAAGCAACCATGTACTTGATGCAACATGGTTTTGAAGATGTTCACAATGGTGGTTCTTGGATGGATGTAAATTATTATAAAAACAACTAAACATTTAAAGATGATAAATACATTAAAAAAAATATTCGGCATAGGACCTAAAGTTGATTTAGCACAGCTAATTAAAGAAGGGGCAATCATTATAGATGTTCGTTCAAAAGGGGAATATGCGAACGGTCATGTAAAAGGCTCAATCAACATTCCATTGGATCAATTGGGTAGCAACTTGGCCAAATTAAAAAAAGAGAAAGCAATTATTACTTGTTGTGCTTCAGGAATGAGAAGTGGTGTTGCAAAAAGTCAATTAAAAGGTAAAGGTTATGAAAATGTTTATAATGGTGGAAGCTGGATGAATGTAAATAGCTATAAATAAAAATGCTACAAACAATATTAAGTAACTGGAATACCGTTAGAGTGTTGCGCCTAGTATTAGGACTACTAGCATTGGGTGCAGCATTTTCGGAGCACGATAAGATAATGGGACTTTTAGGAACGGTATTCACTCTTCAAGCCGTTTTTAATGTGGGGTGTTGTGGCTCTTCTGGATGCTCTACAAATTTCAAGGATGAAAAAAGTGCGGAAGAAAAAGAAATCGTTTATGAAACAATTAAAAAATAAAAATCATGGCAACATTTAATGAACTTATTAATTCGGATAAACCGGTGCTAGTTGATTTTTATGCTGAATGGTGTGGCCCATGCAAAATGATGGCTCCCATACTAAAAGAGTTAGCAGGTAAAGTTGGCGACAATGCCAATATCTTAAAAGTAGATGTGGACAAAAATCCTCAAGTTGCAAGTGCCTATAAAATTCAAGGCGTACCTACTTTAATTTTATTCAAAAAAGGAGAGGTAAAATGGCGACAATCAGGTGTTGTACAAGCTGATTATTTAAAACAAATTATAGATTTACACTCTTAAGAAAAGAAATATGAACAAAATAGCAAAAACAGTATTTTTAGTATTCATTGCATTAATTGTATTCAATGGTTGTCAATCAAGCACTTCAGAAAATGTTCTAGGAGGAACACTTTCGGCTGATGAATTTGAACAAAAATTAAACACAACAGAAAACCCACAAATAGCCGATGTAAGAACACCTGAAGAATATAGTGAAGGATTTATAAAAGGAGCAATAAATATAAATTACAACAGCAATACATTTGAAACAGAAATTACCAAAATGGATAAAACAAAACCTGTTTTTGTTTATTGTTTATCTGGTGGTAGAAGTGCAAGTGCTGTAAGCAAAATGATTGATTTAGGATTTAAAGAAATATATGAATTGAAAGGAGGTATGCGCGCATGGCGCAATTCACAAAAAGCTATTGCAACTCAAGCACAAGTAATTGAACCAGTAGATACTGGAATGACAATGGATGAATACAATCAATTATTAAAAACAGACAAACTTGTATTAGTAGATTTCAATGCGGTGTGGTGTGCACCTTGTAAAGTAATGTCGCCAATTTTAGATGAAATCGCGGCTGAATTTAAAGACAAAGTAAATGTTGTAAAAATTGATGTCGACAAAAACAAACAAGTAGCCGATGGATTACAAATTGAAAACTTACCTACATTTTTACTTTACAAGAATGGCTCTATCGTTTGGAATAATGAAGGGTTAACTGAAAAATTTACTATTGTAGATGCAATCAAAAAAGAAACAAAATAATTGGAGTCTATTAAAAAATATCAGCTTATACTAAAACAAGCTGACGAGAAGTAAATTATTTTCAAGCCTTTTAAATATAAATAGCTTATAATTTATTACCTTTGAAGTATGAGATTAATTCTTGCACTATTCATTTCTCTTCAAATTATTACAAACAACACGTTTGTAGAAGATATTGCTAGAATTCCATTACTTTTTGAACATTATCATCACCATCAAAAAGAAGAAACTCCTAACATTACTTTTGGGGAATTTTTAGCGATGCACTACAACAACGACCACCAAGATACTAATGATATAAATCATCACTCATTACCCTTAAAACATACAAATGATACTGGT
>JAEUTT010000455.1 GCA_016787165.1 Bacteroidia bacterium
TAATGATATCAAATACTGATAGCACAGGCTTTTTTATTTTCAATGATTTAGATCCGGACCAAAAATATATGGTTCGCTTGGATGAAAATGATCCAAGTTTTGTAAAAAGAGATAAGTTTTATTTAGCTGATGAAAAAGGGAATATTGTAAGGGTAACAGTAGTAAACGACAAAGGAGAAAAATTTGTATTTATGAATTTACCTGCTGATGCAAATGATTTACAAAGTATGCCTTTAGAAAATGATTTTTCAATTGCTGGTAATATTTTAGTAGGTGATAATCCTTCAACTCCTTTGGTAAACAAAAAAATTAATTTATACAATGATAAAGGAGATGTGTTGGCCTCCACAACTACAAATGAGTTTGGAGCATTTGTGTTTTCAAATTTACCACATGATCAAAACTTTTTAGTGAAAGTAGCCGAAGAAGAAGACACAAAAATTGCAGCAAACACAAAAGTGATTATTACCAATAGAAAAGGAAAAGAAGTTCAAACAACAACAGCAGATGTTAAAGGAAATTTTGTGTTTGAATTTTTGGCGGCCGAAAATATTGGCTTAATGGATATTGAAAATGCAACAGATGTAGCTATAGTGGGTAATTTATTTGCAGGTGAAAACCCTTCAAAGCCTATGGGTAATAAAGTGGTGTATTTGGTGAATGAAAAAGGAGAAGTGATTAAAACAGTTCGTACAAATGAAAATGGAACATTTGTATTTAAAAATTTACCTCCCGAACATCGATATTTGGTTAAAATTGATGAATCAGATGCTGATTTAGTTGCGAATACCAAAATTGTAATCACCTCTAAAACAGGAGCTGTTTATAAAACGACCTATGTTTCAGAAACAGGGAAATTTGATTTTACTTTTTTAGCAGGAGACAATAAGAGTTTAGAGCAAATGATAGTAGATGAAACAGAACTTAGATTCGATTTTGTGGGTAAATTGTATGCCGATAATAAAATCCCACTTTCTAAAACAATTATAAACTTGGTAAATGCCAAAGGTGAAGTGATTAAAACCTCTACCACAAAAGAAGATGGTAGTTTTCAGTTTATAAATCTTCCGGTTGGTAAAGATTTGCAATTTACCGTTTTAGAAGGCGGAACAACTTTAAAATCGTACACTAAATTATACATCACCGATAAATTTGGGAACATAATTAAAGAATTTATTCAGGATAATGGAGAATTTAAATTTACCTTATTGCCTAACGACCAAAATAAAATGGGCGATTTTTATGTGGATGACCCTTGGTTAAAAGTACTTCAGTTTGGCAAAAAAGACAAAATTAAAAATGAAACTAAATTTGATTTTGCTGGAAATTTACTTGGTGATAACAAACAGCCAATTGAAAATGCGGTAATAAATTTAATTGATTCTAAAGGTATTGCTTTGCAAAGTAGTAAAACAAACAAAGATGGTTCTTTTTTGTTCTACGATTTGCCACTAGGACAAGAACTGGAATTTGAAGTAGTAGAAGATGGAGCCATTTTAAAATCAATTACAAAACTATATATCACCGATTCAAAAGGAAAAATCATCAAAGAAATTATTCGTGATAACGGAGAGTTTAAATTTAAGTTATTGCCTAATGATCAAAATAAATTGAAAGCTATTCAGTTGGATGATACTTTTTTAGTTAAAAACAAAACAAAAGGTAAGCAGTATGCTGCTATCATTGAGAATATATACTATGATTATGGGAAAGCGGAGCTTTTGCCTGAAGCGAAAACAACATTGGATAAAGTAATAAACTTAATGAAAAACGATACACAACTTTACTTAGTTTTAGAGTCTCATACAGATTGTCATTCATCGTATGGCTTTAATATTAAGCTGTCTCGTGAACGATCAAAAGTAGCCGTTGATTATATAATTGCGGGTGGAGTGAATGAAAAAAGATTACGCGGAAAAGGATTTGGAGAAACTCAACTAATTAATAAATGTAAAGATGGTGTTAATTGTTCGGATGATGAACATGCGAAAAACAGAAGAACTGAGTTTAAGGTAACTCGTAGAAACTAGCCTATTGTAAAATTATTGAAAATATCTTCGGCATAAAAAATGTATTGTCTTTTAAAATAAAACATATAATCATGAAAAAAATATACACAATTTTATTTCTCTTATCATTTACCTTTAACTTTATTTTCGCTCAAACATCTCATCCTTGGGAACTAGGAATCAATGGGGGAGCTGCTTGGTATAAAAGCGATGTAAAAATGAAAAAGTTGGGCGGAGGATTTGGTTTTACCTTTGGCCAATCATACTGCTATAATAAAAACACAGCTCTTTTTTGGGGCTGGCGTTTTCGTTATTTAGGGGCAAATACCTACGGACAAGATTACCAAAAATCCTATGGAATTAAAAATAATTTTGCGCTTAACGGGCAAAGTGATACAGCAATCAATTATGTTTCGAATGGTGGTTTTGTTTATCAAAATTATAAATCATCGTTGAGTGAATTTTCATTGGAAGTGAAAATAGGGGCTAATCAATTACGACAAAAAACTAAAATTTTAGCCTATGTTTTTGGAGGTGCAGGCTTAATAAAAGCAGTAACCTATACCGATCAGTTGGATGCCAATAATAAAATGTATAATTATGCTTCAATTGATTCAGCTGGCATATCAGGCAAAGGGGATATTTTATCGAGATTAAATGATATGTATGATGGTAATTATGAAACCTTGGCCGAAGGAAGCAAAAATCCGAAATGGCGTTTTATGCCTTATGTAGGTGCTGGATTGGGCTATCAGTTTACACCTGGTTTTTCAATGGGATTGGAGCATAAGATGACTTGGACAAGAAATGATTTGGTGGACGGACAGCAATGGACAAATACAAATGAGTACACCGGAACAAATGATATGTACCATTATTCATCAATATGGATGAAACTTAGTTTTGGTAGAAAAGTAAAGCCTACATCAAGCTCTACTACTACAAACAATAACTCAAATGTTACAAACTACACTACAGATAATACTAATACTGTGGTTTCAATTCCTGTTATAAAGTTCACAAATCCATCAACAGCAAATTATACAAGCAATCAAAATACAATTATAGTAAAAGCAAATATTTCGGGTGTGAGTAATCAAAGTGATATTACTTTAACTCAAAATGGTAATCAAGTTACAAATTTTACATATAATGCTAATGTATTAACATATACTGCTACTTTATTAACTGGTGATAACTCATTTGTGATAAATGCAACCAATGTGAGTGGAACAGCTACAGCTTCTGCAAATGTAAATTATACATTGCCTGTAGTTAATTCATTGCCTGCACCTGTTATTACAATTAGCAGTCCTAATCAAAATCCATTTTCAACTACAATGAATGGTTTATCTGTACTAGCTTCTGTTCAAAATGTGTCAGCTGCTAATCAAATCACACTTACTGCAAATGGTGTAAATATGCCATTTAACTTCTCAGGAAATCAGCTAACATATACAGCAAATAATTTAATTGCAGGTTCAAATACAATTGTTATTTCAGCAACAAATACTTCTGGTAGTGATACGAAATCAATAACAATAATTTATAATCAACCAGTAGCATTACCTGCACCAGTTGTTTTAATTACTTCCCCTGCAAGTACAAACTATAATAGTTCCGTTTCTCCATTATTAGTTGGGGCAAGCATTCAAAATATTACGGGTATCGGACAAATTGCGGTAACCGTAAACGGAGGACCTGTAATGTCGAGTGCATTAAATTTTAATCCAGGTACAGGCCAGTTGAGTTTTAATGCTAATTTAGTTCAAGGCTCAAATGCAGTAATTGTTTCTGCAACCAATGTTTCTGGTGCTGATAGCAAAACTCTTACTGTGTTTTATACAGCTCCTGTTCCTGTACAATTAGCACCTGCTATTACTATTACTAATCCTGTTGCCAATCCTTTTACAACAAACGTAA
>JAEUTT010000475.1 GCA_016787165.1 Bacteroidia bacterium
TTGTTAAGTTTCAAAAATTAAAAAATACTAATAATAATATTACCCAAAATATGACACTAAAATTTAAAAAAAATCTTTTGTGTATTATTTTGTTTTTTGCTGTACAACTTGTAAATGCTCAAGAGAGGTTTGAAATAATTGAAAACAAACTGAAAGAAATTGCAAAGTCGAGTCCGGGATTAAACGAAAAGGTTGAGCTTTCAGTAAACGGAGCATCTATTCAAGATTTTATTAGAGGAATAGCTACAACTAATAATTTAAATGTGAGCGTTGATGCTTCATTAAACACAAAAATTGTAAATAATTTTTCAAATGTTACAGTTTCCGATGTGCTACTTTTTTTGTGCAAAAAATATGATTTAGACATTGTGTTTATCGGCAATATTATGTCTATTTCACAATACGCTGCCCCTGCTATAGTCAATAAGTATACTCCTAAGCAATTAAAAATATCTTATGAAAAAACAGGGAATATACTTAACCTTGAATTATCTAATGATAGCCTTGCTCTGGTTGCTAAAGAAATTACTAAACAATCGCAAAAAAATGTTCTTTTCGCACCCGACTTATCGGGTAAACTAGTAAGTGGCTATATACAGAATACTCCATTTACTTCAGCTTTAGAAAAATTAGCTTTTGCCAATGATCTTAAAGTTACACCAACAAATGACAACTTTTATCTTATTGAAAAAGCAGAAGTAAGTACTTCTAAATCTAACAATAAATCGCCATTTGGTTCAAGCTCATCAAACAATGCATTTAGTGTTAAATCGGATGGAAACAAACTAATAAGCGTAGATGCCGCCAATGCACCCATTGCCGAAATTTTGGAAAAAACATCAAACGAATTAAAAATTAATTATTTTTTATCCTCTGAACCCAAAGGCTCTACTAGCCTA
The DNA here is from genome assembly GCA_016787165.1 of Bacteroidia bacterium. Lineage (GTDB taxonomy): Bacteria > Bacteroidota > Bacteroidia > 2-12-FULL-35-15 > 2-12-FULL-35-15 > 2-12-FULL-35-15. Next base: position 900 of record JAEUTT010000475.1, read on the forward strand.
ACAATTAAAAACTCAACCTACGATGATTTTTTAAATTATTTATTTAATGGTACTGAATATACTTATAAAAAAGAAGGGGAAATTTACCTTATTGGAGATAGGGGTATTGAAGGTTTACGCTCTACAAAAGTAATTACGTTAAAGTACCGTACAGTTGAAAAATTAATTGATCATATCCCTTCTGATTTAAAAAAGGGAATTGAGATAAAAACTTTTGCTGAATTAAATAGTTTAATTGTTTGTGGTTCTTCGCCACGAATTGAAGAACTAAATGCGTTTATTAGAGAAATTGACAGAGTTGTACCTGTAATATCTATTGAAGTAATTATTGTTGATATTAGAAACTCCCATACTGTTTCTACCGGAATAAAAGCCGGCTTAGGTAGTAAACCAACAACAACAGGTGGTGAGGTTTTCCCTTCATTAGACTTGAATTTAGGTGCCGGAGCTATTAACTCTGTTATTGATGGAATAAACGGATTAGGAATTGTGAATTTAGGAAAAGTAACACCCAACTTTTATGTTAGCTTACAATTACTTGAACAAAATGGAGATTTAAAAATTAACTCTACCCCTCTTCTTTCTACTCTTAACGGACATGAAGCTAAAATGAGTATTGGCGAAACGCGCTTTTATGTTGAAAATAACAGTAATATTATCACCACACAAAGTACAACTACTGTAAATACACAAGTGTTCAAACCTCTAAATGCTGATTTTTCGATGACCGTTAATCCAATTGTTTCGGGAGACGAACAAATTACACTTGATATTAGTGTAAAAAAGCAATCTTTTACCGAACAAACTGCAGGGAAAAATGGGCCTTATGGTACCACATCTCGTGACTTCCAATCGCTTATTCGTATTAAAAATCAAGAAATGATAATGTTAGGAGGCTTAGACGAAGAGGTTAAAGATGAGTCTTCTTCAGGCGTTCCAATACTTTCTAGAATACCTGTAATTAAGTGGTTTTTTAGCTCCAGAACAAAAAAGAAAAGTAAAAGCAAATTAACCATATTCATTAAGCCAACTGTAATTTATTAGTAATGGCAATTGAATTAAAAAACAACATATTAAAAAAAAATACTGTTAGCGCTTTGGATGTACGCATCCAAAACGATAATTCAATTTCATGCACACTCACTACTCTGAGTAAAAAACAAAGCAAACTGGAACAAATTTCCAATGAAAGCGAAACCTC
>JAEUTT010000477.1 GCA_016787165.1 Bacteroidia bacterium
TAATGAGTTGAGTAAAAAACAAGCTGAAATTTTAAATCAATAAAAAATGCTGATTCACCTAGGCGAATCAGCATTTTTTGAATGTTCTATTTCTCTTAGTCTGTAATAATTAATTTATTTGTTCTTCGTTTGTTATCTGAAATTATGCTGTAGTAATACAATCCCGCTTTTAGGTTATTTCTGTTTACTTGTATTTTTTGAACTCCTGCATCCATTTGTTTGTTTGCAATGTTTTGTATATGCCTTCCGCATTCATCATATAAATCAATTGTTACTATTGCTTTTTTTGATAAGTTAAACTCAATGGTTGTGTTTGTGCTAAAAGGATTAGGATAGTTATTAATGTACAATTCATTTTTAGATTTATCTGCAATTGCTGTTGGCACTGTTACAATATCATTTACCGAAGTAATGTTTGCAGAAAAGATACCGTTTGAATGTGTTGCAATAACCACTAATCCATCTGATTCACGATAATCAATCATGTCACAAACTGAATTGCCAATGGTAGCTGAACCTTGCTGAACCCAAACAGTGCTTGTTCCAATAATCGTATCAGTTGCATACACTCCTGTACTCGTAGCTACCATGTATACCATTCCGTCACTTACAGGAATAATACTAGCCCAGCGCAACGAGGGTCCATTACCCGAACCTGTTAAGTTTTGTTCTAAATTTCCTCCTGCCTTTACCCATGATGTTCCGGCATCTGTAGAGTAAAATAAACTATAAACCCCATAGTTCGAAAAAACAACAAGCAATTTATTGCCATCAGTAGGGTCAACAGCAATGCAACTTACATTTCCACTTCCGGGAAAAGCTGCTGTTCCTGAAATTGCAGAAATATCAACAGGGGTAGGAGTACCCACATTCGCATTGTCTACACGATAAACTCGTCTGCTACTTGTTCCATAATATACTCTGTTTGCAGGTGTTTTGCATGCAGTAACAGCTGTTATACGTGCATTAGCAGTAGGAACAGAATCAGCAAATCGTACCCAGTTAGTATTGATTGAATCCCATGTGTTGTTTAATGGAATACCCGATAAATCATCGTTTCGCCATAAATATTTTCCTCCGGCCAAATACATGATATCATTATTATTTGGATCAAGTGTATACGGATTAATAAACAGCGGTTTTGTTAATCCAATAGGATCAATACGAGCAAAAGCTGTTTTATTTCCATTAGCATCAAGGGTAGCTTTCATCATTTTTCCATTTTGTATCGAAAAATAATACATGCTTTGATTGTCGGCTATAGCACAGTAAGAACCATCACCACCTCTTGGTGTTACCCATGGGTCGGTTGGGTTTGCAGAGTTGGTGTACCATGAACCATTATCTTGAGCACCTGCAACAATGATATTATTGTTAGGTGTTGCATGGTCAATGGCTACAGTATAAAACATGGTTGTTAAATATCCATTGTTTAATGATTCCCAAACAATGGTAGAAGCAGTATCGTTAGTTGTTTTAAATACACCACCATCGTTAGCGCTGTACATCACATACGGATTAGATGGTAAAAAATCAATACAATGTTGATCAGGATGATGATTAAGATATGAATTAATTACTGGTAGTGCTGAGTATTGTTCGTAGCCACCAATAAAAGTGGTATGTGTTGAATCTTGAAATGCAGAAGTAGAGCGGTATAAATTGGTGCCACCAATATACACAATAGATGGGTCAACAGGATGTACACGCACAACCATATCGTATGAGCCTTGTACTTGCCATTTGTCAAACATTCCACCTGTACCCGGTAAGTTTTGTGATAAGGTATCCCATGTACCATCAGTTCCTGCACCATTGCCTGTTAAATAAGTGTATTTATAAAAGCTGTTCCATTCGGTTGTTCCTTGCCAGTCTACAGTTGGTTTTCCCGCATTGGGCGTGTTGGCTAAAAAATAAACTTCATTTTCATTGGATGGATTTATTCCAATTACAATTCGGTTATATTTTATTGGAAATCCTGTAGGAGTAATGTTGGTATAGGTAATACCATCCACCGAACGCCAAATACCTTTTTGTGTTCCATCATCACTCAGTGTAGCATATACAATACCGGTTGTAGTAACAGCTACATCAGTAAAGTAAGAACCACCTGTACGAACGGTTGTCCATGATGTTCCTCCATTGATACTACGATAGATTGCACCATAAGTTGCCATGTACACTTCTTCAATTGAATCATTGGCTGAAACATCATTAGCTACATTCCAAATAAGTTGGTAATTGGTACTGAATGCACCGGGGCCACCACCTGCAGTAGATGTAACAGGTAACCACGAAACACCACCATCGGTTGATTTAAATAATCCATCACCTAAATAGTAAGCACCTGTTGCGCTTGCCGAAGCACCATAAGCTTCGCCACTTCCATGATACCAAACATTGGTATGTCCAGGGCGTTTATCTTGCACTAAACAGGTCGCATTTTTTAATTGTGATTGTGTGGTTGTCATGTTCCAAGAGGCTCCGCCATCGGTGCTTAACCACATTCCGCCTGAAGTAGATCCTGCTAAAATTCTGTTTTCATTGCTAATGTCAATACCAAAAGCACGTGTGCGTCCGCCTACGTTCCATGGTCCACGGCTGGTAAAATTGATGGTTCTTCCAAATTCACTGTCCTTAGGTAAAGTGGCTGCAAAAGCCAATTCTTTCATGCGAATATTGTCGGGTATTTTTCCTGTTGCAGGGTCTGCTAAACGAGATAACTCCCATTGATACCTACCACTTGCATTTACCATTCCTTCATTTATAATGGATGAAGTTGGCAAAGGGACTTTTGTAGTATTTGTAATGTATGTTAATGCAAGTGCCGAAAATATGGCTGCAATACTTAAGGTGAAAGTAGTTTTCATTTTTGTGATTTGGTTTAAAAATCAAATATAATTAAATTAATACTTCTTTTTTAATTCTTCTGTAATTTCAAATACTGCCGGGCAAATAGCTGTGTTTTTTAAGGTTAAATCTAATATCTGAAACATTCTTTTTCTGTTTGTATGTGGATATTCTCTGCAGGCTGTTGGTCGGTCTTCATACACCAAGCAATAATTTTCGGAATCTAAAAACGGACAAGGAGCAACATTTAAAACATAGTCTTTATCTTCATCAATGTGTAAATATTTATCAATAAAATCGGAAGGGCGCATACGCAAGCGCTTTGCTAAGCGGTCGATGTCGCGCTCATAAAAAATAGGACTTGTAGTTTTGCAGCAGTTAGCACATTGTAAACAATCTATTCTTTCAAATGCCTCTTCGTGTAATTGATGAAAAGTATCATCCAAATTTTTTGGTTTCGAACGCTTAAGTTTTTCAAACAATTTTTTGTTTGCGGCTTCTGCATTTTTTGCTTTTTCTTTTAGTTTATCCAATTCCATTGCATTGCGAATTTATTGAAAAAACTGTTACTTTTGACTATGAAATTTTTGCCAATTTTTTTCTTTTTCATTTCCTCTTTTTTGTTTTCGCAAACAGATACAAATTTTCAAGTACACGCTCATAGAGGTTTTAGAGGATTGTACCCCGAGAATACCATTATTGCTTTTAAAGAAGCAGTAAAAAAGAATGCTTATGCCATTGAATTAGATATTGTTATTTCTAAAGATAATCAACTGGTGGTTTCGCATGAACCTTGGTTTAATCATAAAATATGTTCTGCACCTAATGGTAAAAAGGTAAAACGTTTTCATCAACAAAACTTATATAAATTAAATTATGATTCAATAAAGCAATACGACTGTGGAATAAGAGGAAATAAAAAATATTTATCACAACAAGCTTCAAAAGCATTTAAGCCTTTGTTGTTGGACGTGATACGTGAAATAGAAATGTATTGTAAAGAAAATAATTTACCTCCCATACATTACAATATTGAAATAAAATGCAGAAAAATAGGTGATGATAAATACCACCCTAAGCCGGAAGTAATAGCTAAATTATTGGTAGATGTATTAAAAACGTTTTCAATCGATGAACGAATTTTAGTTCAAAGTTTTGATGTTAGATGTTTGCAATCGGTTCATCAATTAAATCCGCAACTAAGAATAGGATTATTGGTAGCAAATTTTAAATCGGTAAGCAAAAATATTAAAAAGCTTGGCTTTACACCGTATATGTACAACCCGAATGTAAAATTAGTAAAGAGCAAAACAGTAAAACAAGCACAATTAAAAAATGTAAAAGTAATAGTGTGGACAGCCAACAAAGAAAAAGATATACGTAAACTCAAGCGTTTAAAAGTGGATGGAATCATTACAGATTATCCATTGAAAAAATAAAATAATATTTAATAATCATTCAATCCTTTGCCTTCCATTATTTTGGGAATACACTTTTCAATTCTTGTGGCACGTGTTTGTGATTGTTTGGCTGCTGAGAAGTGTAGAATATAACCTCTTTGTCGGCCGGGTGTTAATGCATAAAACGCTTTTTTAAAAACATCATCTTCATTCATTTTATCGATTAGTTCTTCCGGAAAAGGGTCTGTATTTTTTTTAAAATCCACTTTAGCTCCTGCTTTTTCCAAAGCAATAGCCTCTTTAATATATGCTTTTAAAATGCTTTCATGTTTGGTTATATCTTTAATATTGGTATAACGTGCAACTCTTGTTGATTGTGAATTTTCTCCCGGTTTTTCTAAAATCCCGTGTGTGTCTTTTAATAAAGAACCTTTAAAAAAATTAATAGAACTATAATTGTTAAAAGCAGCAACAATAAGAATATTTTTATTGTTAATGGTGTAGCAAGGAACACCCCATTTCAATTCTTCATTTAAACCACTTTCCAATGCAATTTGTCGGAGTGTTTCCAACTCTAATCTCCATTTATTTACTTTGCATTTAGGTGTTGCGCCCAGTTTGCAGCGCATACAACCATCCAACATGTATTTATCTACTTTGGGATTTATTATTGACATTTTCATGATCGTAGTTTAGAGGCATTAAAAGTAAAAAAATCTTTTCAATAGTAAGATTGTTCCTTACCATATGAGGAAAATAGGAAGTATTTATTGTGAGAAAGGAACGAGCTATACCAAGCTGAGTCTTAACCGTATGAATGATTGTTGCTGAGTTATTTAAGACTCCCTGAAGGAGTAAACGAACTGATCGCTCACCCACACTCCCCAACTCAACCACTCAACTCTCTCCAACATTAATAAATCGCTATTTTTTGCTCAAACCATAAAAAATTTCTTATTTTGCAAGCTCAATTTTGACAAAATAAACCTAATTATAGTTTAATTATGAAGGTAGGAATTCCATCGGAAATTTTTCCAAGTGAGTTAAGGGTTGCGGCTACTCCAAAAACCATTAAACGACTCCAAAAGCAAGGATTTGAAGTGCAAATTCAAAAAGGTGCTGGAGCAAAAGCCAATTTTTCGGATCAAGAGTTTGAAGATGCAGGAGCAAAAATTGTAAATACTGCTGCCGATATCTATGGCAATTCTGATATTGTTTTAAAGGTGAAAGAGCCTTCAATGGAAGAAGTAGATATGATGAAAGAAGGATTGGTATTGTTAAGCTATTTATGGCCGGCACAAAACCAACCATTACTTCAAAAACTAGCCGATAAAAAAGTAAATGCCATTGCAATGGATGCGATTCCTCGTATTTCCAGAGCACAAAAAATGGACGTATTATCATCCATGGCAAACATTGCCGGATACAGAGCCGTAATTGAAGGTTCGTATCATTTTGGCCGTTTTCTTAACGGACAAATTACTGCAGCAGGTAAAGTTGAACCTGCAAAAGTATTAGTAGTTGGTGCCGGTGTAGCTGGTTTAGCTGCCATTGGAGCTGCCAATTCATTAGGTGCTATTGTGAGAGCCTTCGATACTCGTAAAGAAGTTGCTGAACAAATTGAATCAATGGGTGCACAATTCTTAACAGTTGAAATTGAAGAAGACGGTGCAACAGCTTCGGGTTACTCAAAAGAAATGAGTAAAGAGTTTATCGAAGCCGAAATGAAATTGTTCTTAGAACAAGCAAAAGAAGTTGACATTGTAATTACTACTGCACAAATCCCTGGCCGTCCAGCTCCTAAATTATGGATGGATTACCATGTAGATGCTATGAAACCAGGATCGGTGATTGTGGATTTAGCGGCATCAACAGGTGGTAACTGTGCATACACAAAAAATGGTGAAATATTTACTACCGATAATGGTGTTACCATTGTTGGTAAATTAAGTCAATTACCAAATCAAGCTTCACAATTATACGGTAACAACTTATGTCATTTATTAGATGACATGGGCAAAGCCGAAAAATGGAAAATTGACATGGAAGATGCTGTTGTGTCAAGAGCAATGGTAACGTACAACGGAAAAATTAACTGGCCACCAGCGCCACTTCAAGTAAGTCCTACAGCAGGCGGAGCAAAGAAAGTTGTTCCACCAACAGCCGAAGAAGTACGTGTTTCCGAAGAAGCAAAATCTAAAAAAGCGGCAACCTCCATGCTTATCCGTTTAGGAGTTGTAGGCTTGTTGTTATTGTTCGTTGGTAAATATGCACCAGCCGAATTTATTCAACATTTCACCGTATTTATATTAGCAGTGTTTGTAGGATGGCAATTGATTACCAATGTAGCACATTCATTACACACACCATTAATGGCAGTAACCAATGCAATCAGTGGAATCATTGTGGTAGGTGGTTTATTACAAACTACCGATGATATTTCAAACCCAATGACCATTTTAGCATTCATTGCCATTTTAATTGCCAGCATCAACATTGTTGGAGGATTTGTGGTGACACACCGTATGCTTAAAATGTTTAAGAAATAATCCTCCTACGTCAAGACTTTGGAGGATAAACCCTTCAAGTGGCTTAGGTTGAGTTTTAAACGAAATATAAATTAAGAGATAAAATAAAAATTATGTTTATAGCAAAAGAAATACAAACAGCAGCATATTTATTTGCAAGTATTCTGTTCATTTTAAGTTTAGGAGGATTGTCCTCTCAGGAATCAGCAAAGCGTGGTGTCCTTTACGGAATTGTAGGGATGATTGTAGCCATTATTGCTACCGTGTTGGGCCAAGGCGTTGCCGGACATGTCTACATCATTGGAGCCATTGCAATTGCATCTGTAATTGGATTAATGTTGGCACGTAAAGTAGAAATGACATCCATGCCACAGCTAGTAGCCATCCTTCACAGCTTTGTGGGATTAGCTGCTGTGTTGGTTGGATTTGGTTCTTACTTAGATCCAAAAACACATGAACTAGTTGGTGCAGCACACATCATTCACTTGGTAGAGGTATTTATCGGAATATTCATTGGAGCAATTACCTTCACAGGTTCTATCATTGCTTGGGGAAAATTAGACGGAAAAGTTCCTTCCAAACCTTGGAGTTTTAAAGGATTACAAACCATGAACTTGGTATTACTTTTAGTATGTACCGGTTTAGGCATATTGTTCTGCAAAGCAGAAGGAACATCAGGTATGCTATACTTATTAATCATGACAGCCATTGCATCCTTCATTGGAGTAGTATTGGTAATGGCAATTGGTGGTGGCGATATGCCGGTAGTAGTTTCCATGTTAAACTCGTATTCAGGTTGGGCAGCATCAGCAGCAGGATTTATGTTGGGTAACGACTTATTAATTGTAACAGGAGCATTGGTGGGTAGTTCAGGTGCTATTCTTTCTATGCACATGTGCCATGCCATGAACCGTTCATTCTTCTCTGTAATTTTTGCAAGCGGAGCAGGTAATGGTTCCGGTGGTGAGAAAAAAGCAATGGAAGGTGAAGTAACTGCATTGAACCACGAAGAAGTAGCAGCCCTATTAAAAGAAGCAAAATCAGTGGTGATTGTACCAGGTTATGGTATGGCAGTAGCAAAAGCACAATACCCAATTTATGATATGGTACAAACATTACGCAAAGCAGGTAAAAATGTACGCTTTGCAATCCATCCAGTAGCTGGTCGTTTACCGGGACACATGAATGTATTGCTTGCCGAAGCAAATGTACCTTACGACATTGTAATGGAAATGGACGAGATCAATGACGATATGCCCGATACTGATGTTGTGATGGTAATTGGAGCAAACGATGTGGTAAACCCAAGTGCGCAGGACGATCCTGCAAGTTCAATTTACGGTATGCCTGTAATTGAAGCATGGAAAGCAGAGAAAGTAATTATCATGAAACGTTCTATGAGTGCAGGATATTCAGGAGAAGACAATCCATTGTTCTACAAACCAAATTCTGAAATGTTGTATGGCGATGCAAAAGCCAGCGTTGAGAAATTACTTACTTATTTGAAAGCATAAGTAGATGTAAGATTATAGATAAAAAGATAAAAGATAAAACGCTCCGCAATTGTGGGGCGTTTTTGTTTGAAAAAAATGTCCAGTAACAAATCAATATTGTAAAAAAATAACGCTATTTCAAAAGCGTTATGTTCATACAGTTGTAATCTAAATTAACTTTTATTGCTTTTTGTACTTAATTCTAATAAATTTAATACATTTATGTTCATAATCTTACAGAAATGAAAAAACACAATCAAAAAATTTTAGCAATAATTTTG
>JAEUTT010000238.1 GCA_016787165.1 Bacteroidia bacterium
CTGAAACTTCTAATAAAGTTGAAAATTTTGAAATTAAAGGTGGAGTTGTTGAAGTATTAAACAATAATATTATTGTTTTGGCGGAAGCATAATTTATTTAATTAGTAAGATTTTCGAAAAATCCTCTAGGCTAAATCCTAGAGGATTTTTTGTTTTTGATACTTTTATAAAAAATAATTACACTATGAAAATAACAAACTACCTTTTTGCAATATTCTTTTTCATCTGCTCTACTCTTTATTCTCAAAAAACAACATACATTGACTCTACCTATCATGAAAACTTTGATAAAGCCAAATTATGGAACGAATGGAATAGTAATGAATCAAAAGCAAACATAAAAGATGGATACTATGAAATTCAACATCTAAGAACCTCCGGTAGCTGGGCCTTTTGGAAAGCATTTAAAATAGACTATACAAAAGATTATACTATTGAAGTTGCTATGGAACAACTAAATGGAAGTAATGAATACGGTCATGGTATCATATGGGGATACAGTACTTGGGATAATTATGCAAGTTTTGTTATTTCGCCAAATGGGTACTTTAACATTAGCAAAACCACTGAAGGGAAATACAGCGAATTACAAGCATGGAAACAAACAACGTTCGTAAACTCAGGAACAAACAAATTAAAAATTGAGAAAAAGCAAGGGAAATTTACTTTTTACCTAAACGATAATGAAGTATACTCTACTAAGGATAATAACATAAAAGTAAACGGAGCATATAACGGACTAATTTTGTACAATAGTAAAACGGTAAAAGTTCATGAGCTAAAAATAAGAGCATCTATGGAAAAAATTAATTTAATAGCAGATGCTATTAAAGGTTACAAAAAAGAGAATTTGGGAACAACAGTAAATTCAAAACACACTGAAATTGGCCCCATTGTATCTCCTGACGGAAAAACCTTATTTTTTACAAGAAAAAATCATCCTAAAAATATTGGAGGAGATGCCAATGATGACATTTGGTACTCGCAACGTAACACTGATGGAACATGGTCTGAAGCAAAAAACATGGGAACACCCATCAACAATAAAGGACATAATATGCTTACATCAGTTTCGGCAGATAATAACAAACTATACATTGCAAACACCTACAATGCCGATGGGAGTCAAAAAGGACAAGGACTTTCGCTTGCCACAAGAAAAGGTAACAATTGGAACGTACCAACTGACATTGAAATAAAAAATTTTTATAACAATCATCAATATGTTAACAATTGTTTATCACAAGACAATCAATATTTATTGCAAGCCATTGAACGAAAAGATACCAAAGGAGGAGCTGACATTTATGTGAGCTTTTTAACAAAAAATGGAACTTATTCCGAACCACTTAACCTTGGTGCTATTATAAACACAAGCGGTTATGAAACCACACCTTTTATTGCTGCCGATAACAAAACATTATACTTTTCATCAAATGGTCATGCAGGCTATGGTGACAATGACATATTTGTTTCAACTAGATTAGATGATACTTGGAAAAACTGGTCAACACCACTTAACCTTGGCCCCGAAATTAACTCAACCGATTGGGATGCTTATTTTACAATTCCTGCTTCGGGCGAATTAGCCTATATGGTTTCTTATGAAAATACAATTGGCGAAGGAGATATTGTTCGAATAAAATTACCCGAAGCAGCAAAACCAAAACCAGTAGCGTTAATAAAAGGAAAAGTACTCAACAAAAAAACAAATTTACCACTACAAGCTGTTATTAATTATTTCGATATAGAAACAAACGAAGAAGTTGGTAGTGCCACATCTAACGAAACAACTGGCGAATACAATATTATTTTACAATATGGAAAAAAATACAGCTTTAGAGCAAATAAAGAACACTTTTATGCGGTTAACGATTTTTTAGATGTGATGAATTTAAGCGAATACAAAGAAATTGAAAAAGATTTGTATTTAGTACCTGTTGAAATAGGACAAACAATTAGATTAAATAACATCTTCTTTGATTTTAATAAAGCTGATTTAAAAACTGAATCGTATGAAGAACTCGACCGCTTAACCAAATTTTTACAAGACAATAAAAAAATTGAAATTGAAATTGGTGGCCATACCGACAATGTTGGCTCAGATGAATACAATCAAAAATTGTCTCAACAGCGTGTTGAAAGTGTTGTTGCCTATATTGTATCAAAAGGCATTGACAAAGTTCGATTACAAGCAAAGGGATATGGTGAATCAAAACCCATAGCAAACAATGATACAGAAGAAGGAAAAAGCACAAACAGACGAGTTGAATTCACTATTTTGAAACAATAATAAATTAAGACAAACAATTAAAAAATAAAAAAATCCTTCGTATTTTACGAAGGATTTTTTTTTACACAGAATTATTAAATCAGCAAAAAATGAGCAACTATATTGAACTCGCCATAAACGTAAAACCAAAAGAACAAGGTAGCGATGTTTTAATAGCACAACTATCGGAACTTGGCTTTGAAAGTTTTGTAGAAACGGAAGATGGATTTTGTGCATACATACCTGAAAACGAATTTTCAGAAACAGATACTCAAGCAATACTCTCAAGTTTTAAAAATGAATTTGAAATACATTCGTTAGTAAACAAAATTGAACAACAAAACTGGAATAAACAATGGGAAAGCAATTTTGAACCTATTGATGTAGTGGGAAAATGTTATATACGCGCACCATTTCATGAAGCTAAGCCAAACTACCCTTTTGAGGTAATAATAGAACCTAAAATGTCGTTTGGAACTGGCCATCATGCTACCACCCAATTAATGATACAACAATTAATGGTGTTAAACGTAAAAAATCAGTCATTACTAGATATGGGTTGTGGAACTGGAGTTTTAGCAATTGTTGCCTCAAAAATAGGAGCAAATCCAATAATGGCAATAGATATTGATGATTGGAGCATTGAGAATTCAATCGAAAATTTAGCTAAAAATAATATCAACAATGTACTTGTTCATAAAGGAAATGCTCAAATTTTGGAAGGTAAAATATTTAACACTATTTTAGCAAATATCAATAAAAATGTACTATTAGCCGACTTACCGACTTATAGTGCTTCACTTGAAAAACAAGGTAATCTTGTTTTAAGCGGTTTTTTTGAAACAGATATTTCTGAGCTTGCAGAAAAAGCAAAGGAAGTTGGTTTGAAATTTGAAAGCAAAATGGTGAATAACCAATGGACAATGTTACACTTTACTAAATTGTAAAAATTAATGACTAAAATAAAATTTCTTTTCATTTCACTTATTCTCCTTATTTCCTTTCAATATGGAAATTCGCAAGTAAACCCTATTAAACAATTTTCAGAAGACCCCATCAAGTTTTTAGAAGAAGTAAAAATGATGTTGGATGTTACTCGCATGGAAAAAAAAGAAATTAAAGAATTCATGGAGCAATTTACGCTCGTATGGAACAATCCTAAATACAGTGATAATTTAAAAAAAGCTACCTATGCATCATTTAACCTAATGGTTCAAAAAAAGATGCGAATACTGCCCGAATACAAAAGTTATTTAACATCTGTAAGCAACTTTGTAAACTCTAATCAAAGCGAAGACAACTTTAATACTTGGCAAGAATGTGTTACCAAAATACTAAAAGGAAAAGCCATTAAAAGTTATTCTGATTATTTAGAAATGAGTG
>JAEUTT010000247.1 GCA_016787165.1 Bacteroidia bacterium
TTCATCTACTAAAAAGTATTCTTGCTCCCAACCCAAAGTAGCAGTTACCTTAGTAATGTTTTTATCGAAATACTGACAAACATCAACAGCTGCTTTGTCTAAAGAATGTAATGCTTTTAATAAAGGAGTTTTAAAATCCAAAGCTTCTCCTGTGTATGCAACAAAAATTGTTGGAATACAAAGCGTTTTACCAATTACAAATGCAGGTGACGTAGGATCCCAAGCCGTATAACCACGTGCTTCAAATGTATTACGAATACCACCATTTGGAAATGAAGATGCATCTGGTTCTTGTTGAACTAACTGACTACCACCAAAGCGTTCGATAGCACGCCCATCACCTGTTGGCTCAAAAAAAGCATCGTGTTTTTCGGCAGTAGTCCCAGTTAAGGGCTGAAACCAATGCGTATAATGTGTTGCTCCTTTTGAATTTGCCCAAGCTTTCATAGAAGCAGCTACTTGATCTGCCATTTTTCTATCTATCTGAGTTCCTTGTTGCATTGCAGCCATCACGCTGTTAAATGCTTCTTCCGAAAGAAATTCTCGCATTGCATCAATGCCGAATACATTTTCGCCAAAAAATTCTGATACTTTATTACTTGGTAAAGTTACTTCTAAAGGAACGCGTGTAAGAACGGCCTCTAATGCTTTAAATCTGTGAAATGCCATTTTGTAAATGATTTTGAGTTAATTGTATGGTTGTTTGGTAAATTTCGGGTCGACAAACTGAAAAAATCAATTTTTCGGAACAAAAGTATAAAAAAAGGGGGGAGGCAATTAAAATAATCTAGTTTTTTTTATTAACACCCCCCCCATTTTCTGTTGAAAATCATTCTGAAAATCATTCTGAAGAATTGATTGCATAAAAAGAGCCAGTGTATTTACAACTGGCTCTTTCAATCAAATTTTACTGATTATAATAAAGTAGAAGGACAAATATATTCTGTTTTAGGAACATCTAGTTTCTTAATTTCATTAAACCCACCTATTACATCCACAAATTTACTCCAGCCTCTTTGTTTTAATATGGATGCCGCAATCATGCTACGATACCCCCCGGCACAGTGTAGTACAAATGATTTATCCTTTGGAAAAGAAGAAAGATTATCATTAATAGTATTTAAAGGAATATTAATTGCCCCTACCAAATGCTCCGAATCAAATTCACTTTTTTTTCTAACATCTATCACCATCACTTTTTCATTTTTTATTTTTTGAGCAAAGTCATCTGCTGTAATTCTATTTATTTGCTCTACTGGTTTATTGGCGTTTTTCCATGAAATGAAACCTCCCTTTAAAAAACCAACAGTATTATCATAGCCTACTCTTGACAAACGAATAATTGTCTCTTCTTCTTTTCCTTCGTCAGTTACCAACAATATTTCTTGTTTAATATCTGGTATCATTTCTCCTACCCACATTGCAAAATTACTATCAATGCCTATATTAATACTATTCGGGATAAAGCCTTTTGCAAAATCAGCAGCAGTTCTACTATCTAAAATCAAGGTCTTCGTTTCGTTTGCAACAACTTCAAAAGATTCCACACTTAAAGGATTATTGGCTCTTTCCATTATTTTATCTAAGCTTTCATACCCACCTATATTCATCAATACATTTTTCGGAAAATAACCTGGAGGTGTTGTTAATCCATCTAGCAATGTTTTAATAAATTCTTGTTTTGTCATATCGGCACGTAAAGCATAATTTACTTTTTTCTGATTTCCCAATGTGTCAGTAGTTTCTTTACTCATCATTTTACCACAAGCACTTCCTGCACCATGATTCGGATAAACGATTAAATCATCGCTTAAAGGCATTATTTTATTACGTAATGAATCATACAAATGAGCTGCTAACTTTTCTTGTGTTAAATCAGCAATAACATGTTGTGCCAAATCAGGCCGACCTACATCACCAATAAAAAGTGTATCTCCAGTAATAATTCCATGTTCTTTTCCTTTATCATCTATTAATAGATAAGTAGTACTTTCCATCGTATGTCCTGGTGTATGAATTACTTTTATGCTGTAATTTCCTACTTTGAATACTTGATTATCTTCGGCAACGATTGCTTCGAAATTAGGTTTAGCTGTTGGACCATACACAATATGTGCTCCTGTTTTTTGGGCTAAATCTAAATGTCCGCTAACAAAATCGGCATGAAAATGTGTTTCAAAAACATATTTAATTGTTGCACCATCTTTTTCTGCTCTATTAATATATGGTTGAACTTCGCGCAATGGATCAAAAATTGCGGCTTCACCATTACTTTCGATATAATATGCTGCATGAGCAATGCATCCTGTATAAATTTGTTCTACTTTCATAATGCAAATTGTTTTTAAATTATTACACAAAATTACAAGGCTTAAAAATACTGTACAGTGATATTCATCACATTAAGCAAAAAATTAAAACTAAAATTTCAGAAAGCTATTTAAGCGTCTTACTTTTTACCAATACACTTACTCTGTATACAAAAAATAAGCAAATAAGAATTAATGTGGCAACAATATAACCAAGTGTGTCGTAATGTTCAAGCGGACTAGTTTTAGTTTCTTGTTTTACAATAAAGCCAGCAAAAATAGCCGCTATACCACCAGCTAATTGCTGTAATGATGAATTAATACTCATAAAAGCTCCTCTATCTTTCGCATCGGGAATAGCAGTTGCTAATGCTGTAGCAGGAACCATTCTACTCATTATGCCCATGAATAAAAGCATATTTACAAGAATAACCTGCCACAAAGGAATAACAGGAATATTTGTATATACAATTACCATAATCACAGCAATAACAGACCCTACAGTAAACAATTTAAACTTATCAAACTTATCACTCAACTTACCAATGATAGGCATAATAATAATAGATGACATACCTGTAAACATAAAAACAAGTGGCAGCTCTGTTTGCAAAATCGACACATTATTCACCAAAAAAGCACTTCCAAAAGGCATTAACATAAACCCACCAATTGACAACATAGCCGTTGCTACAAAACCAACTTGATATGATTTATTGGTAAATGTATGCCACAAGTGTAAAAATGCATTTTTATCCGACTGAAGCTTTAGGTGTTCATCAATTGGTTTCATTTTAATTAAAACAACCAATCCTAAAACAATTGCAAAAACAACGATTGCTAAAAAAGTATAATGCCAATTAAAGTGTGCTGCTATTGCTAAACTAATTGGAATTCCTAGTACTTGACTTCCAGCAAATGCCATTTGAATAAAACCCATCACTCGTCCTCTTTGAGAAAGAGAGAATATATCTGTTACAATTGCCATAGAAATGGAAGCAATCACACCTCCAAACAAACCTGTAATTAACCGAGCTGCTAGCAATGCCCAATAACTATTTGCTAAACCACAAAGCAATGTCCCTAATACAAAACCAACATAAAAAAAGAGTAATAACTTTTTTCTGTCATATTTATCTGCGAAGCCAGCAGTTGAAATGCCCGAAACAAAAGCGCTTATTGCATATACAGAAACTACCATTCCAAATTGTTGCGGACTAATGCTCAATGACTTCATTAAAATATCGCTCAATGGCGATAGCACCATAAAATCTAGCACAACAGTAAACTGGATAAGCGCTAAAATGGCTATTAAAATTTTTTGGTAAGAAGTAAAAGGTAATTTTTCGGGAAATACAGTCATTGTAAATTATTGAACAAAGTTAGGGAAAATGATGAACAAAATTAACCATTGTATTAAACAATATTAATATTCAACTTTTCCAGGTCTACTTTGTAATCATATTGCAAATCTTCATGAAGTTTTGAATATGCTAATTTTATTTTGTCTATCTCTCGATAATAAATATTGCTAATTACATTACTTACATCCAAGTTAATACGGGTGGATTTCACTTTATTACAAAAATGGATACGCAGCTCCAATTCAGTTTGTTTTAATTTGGAGTTTTTAATAAACTTTGTTAGATTTCTAACTACTTTTTGTAATCCTTTTTTAGTGGTATAAGCCGATTTTCTGTTTATTTCATAAAACAAATCATCCAACTTAAGTTTTGATTCTTGAATGTATTGCTTTTCATCTTCCACACCAAAAAGCAAATAGGTTAAATATTCCTTATTTTCTTTTTTATACTTGGCCAATTTCATAGCAATATCAGCAATTTCGTCAGGAGTACGAAGAATTAATTCTTTTTGCAATTGAGCTAAAGTGTATTTCATTTTATGCGAAATAAATTTTACGAAATATATCACTTAGTATTCATTTTGCTGTTATAAATTGTTAAATAAAATAATTGGAACGTAATTTGTCAGTGCTTT
>JAEUTT010000001.1 GCA_016787165.1 Bacteroidia bacterium
AAATCAAAAAGGGTTTAGTATATTTGCGTCATCAATTTTAAGGTATGCTATCATTTAACAATACAGAGATTGCCTTTTCGGGCAAAACAAATAAAGACTTAAACCGTTCCTATTGGTTATTTAAAATGGTTTCAAACACCACTTTTGTAAACATAGGAAAATCACTGACCACCTTTGCAATAAAGACACATCTACCTATCAAAGGCATTATAAAAGCTACTATATTCAAGCAGTTTTGTGGTGGAGAAAACATTCAAGAATGCGATCGTACTATTAACGAATTAGGCCAATTTAATATTGGTACTATCTTAGATTATTCTGTTGAAGGAAAAGAAACAGAGAATGACTTTGATGCATGTGCTACCGAAACTATTGCTACTATTCAAAAAGCAAAAAACAACCAACATATTCCTTTTTGTGTATTTAAAGTTACTGGAATGGCTCGTTTTGCATTATTAGAAAAAATAACCGCACAAAAAACACTTACTGCCGAAGAACAACAAGAATTTGATAGAGTAAAAAAAAGAGTGGATGATGTATGTGTGGCTGCACATGCTGCTGGGAAACCCATTTTTATTGACGCAGAAGAAACATGGATTCAACAAGCTATTGATGATTTAGCAAATGAAATGATGGCTAAATACAATCAAGAGAAACCACTTGTATATAATACATTTCAGTTATACCGCAAAGACCGATTAGAATACCTAAAAAAATCATTTGAGATGGCCACAAAAGGAAATTACTATTTAGGCGCAAAGCTTGTTCGTGGTGCATACATGGAAAAAGAGAGAGAAAGAGCTAAACAATTGAGCTATCCTTCACCAATACAAGACGCAAAAGAAAATACAGATAAAGATTATGATTTAGCCGTTCTGTATTGTATTGAAAACATTCAAAAAATAGGACTATGCGCAGGAACTCACAACGAAAAAAGCTCTATGGATTTAGCCTTGCTTTTAAACACTAAAAACATTCCTGTAAACAATCAACACATTTACTTTTCACAACTACTTGGTATGAGTGACCATATCAGCTACAACTTAGCTAATTCGGGCTACAATGTTGCTAAATATGTACCTTACGGACCAGTAAGAGAAGTTTTACCTTACTTAATACGAAGAGCACAGGAAAACACCTCTGTAAAAGGACAAACAGGCAGAGAACTAAGCTTGATTATCAAAGAAAAAGAAAGAAGAAAAAAAGCCTAAACAACTACTTCATTTTTATTTAAAATCATTGTTATAAGCATCGAACAACAAAAGGAGGAATTGCCTACCTTTGCATTTCAATGAATTTTAAACTTATAGCCGATTTTAAGCCCACGGGTGATCAACCTACCGCTATCAAACAGTTAGTTGATGGTGTAAATAATAATATTCCAGCTCAAACATTATTAGGTGTTACCGGATCGGGCAAAACATTTACCATTGCTAATGTTATAGAACAAACTCAAAAGCCCACCCTAATTTTAAGTCATAATAAAACTTTAGCTGCACAATTATATGGTGAGTTCAAGCAATTTTTCCCAAATAATGCAGTTGAATATTTTGTAAGTTATTATGACTATTATCAACCAGAAGCCTTTATCCCTAGCACAAATACATACATTGAAAAAGATTTATCTATCAATGATGAAATTGAAAAATTAAGACTAAGCGCTACATCTGCTCTATTGTCGGGCCGAAGAGATGTAATTGTAGTTTCCTCTGTTTCTTGCATTTATGGCATTGGAAACCCAGTGGAGTTTAGAGAAAATGTAATTCACATTAAAAAAGGAGAAATTATTAGTCGAAATAAATTTTTACACCGACTTGTAGAAAGTTTATACTCTAGAACAACTGAAGATTTTTTAAGAGGTAATTTCAGGGTTAAAGGCGACACCGTTGATGTTAACTTAGCGTATGCCGACTATTCATTACGTGTTACGTTTTGGGACGATGAAATAGAAGGTATTGAATATTTTGAAACGTCCACGGGAAAAAGTTTTGAAAAACTAGACAGCGTTACCATTTATCCTGCAAACATATTTGTTACCAGTCCTGAAACAATGAAAAATGCCATTTTTCAAATTCAGGAAGACATGATGAAGCAAATAGATTACATGAAAGAAAATGGAAAACATTTAGAGGCAAAAAGATTAGAAGATCGCGTTACCTATGATTTAGAAATGATGCGCGAACTCGGTTATTGTTCAGGAATAGAAAATTATTCGCGTTATTTTGATGGTAGACTACCTGGCTCTCGTCCCTTTTGTTTACTCGATTATTTTCCGGATGATTTTTTAATGGTCATTGATGAAAGCCATGTAACAATTGGTCAAATTAGAGCCATGTATGGTGGCGACCGCTCTAGAAAAACAAATTTAGTTGAATACGGATTTCGATTACCCTCTGCATTAGATAATCGTCCGCTTAAGTTTGATGAATTTGAAACAATGATTAATCAAATCATTTACGTGAGTGCAACACCAGCTGATTATGAATTAGAAAAATCAGAAGGATTAATTGCCGAGCAACTAATACGACCTACGGGTTTATTAGATCCTGTTATTGAAGTACGACCAAGTATTAATCAAATTGATGATTTACTCGAAGAAATAGATAAAGTGACTAAACGTGATGAGCGTATATTAGTAACTACACTAACTAAACGTATGGCTGAAGAGTTACATAAATATATGCTAAACATAGGTATTCGCT
>JAEUTT010000023.1 GCA_016787165.1 Bacteroidia bacterium
AGCATCTTTATCTTTTGGGTCTCCACGTTGTTGTCCGGTAGCTGTTTGTCTGTAAGGAGTATTGTTTCCACCAAGTTCAGCAGGATAATTCATTAATGAAGGATCAGCTAAATAAGCAGCTGTAGCTCCTCTTGCTTGAAAAATATCATCATTATCATAATAATTTCCACTCACATCATCAATATAATCGGTGAATGTTTTTCTGATACCTACTTCTAATCCAACAGCCCATTCTTTATTAATAGCATATTTACCTCCAATACCATATGGAATACAAATACTTACTCTTGAATATTTCTTTTTTGCTCCTGGTAAGCCTTGCCCTTCGGTACCAAGTGGTTGAAGATTTACCCAATTACCCCTGTATTTTGCTTGTGGATTAAAATAAAAACCACCTACACCCACAAATAAATAGCCTTGATAATCGTAGCTTTTCATTCCTTTAGCATTCTTAATTTTGTAGATATGTCCTTGTTGCTCTTTGGTAAAATAAAACTCAGCTTGTACAGAAAGTTCAAAAACATGTGATCTAAAGTGAAGATTTCTGTTACTGCGGAAAGGTTCTTTGGTAAGCTTATCGTTTCCTGCCAATAACAAGTAATGAAAACCTCCTTTAACAGCCCAGCGTTTGTCAAACTTATATCTCATCCCAATTGCTAAAGAAGGGCGTGTAGCCGAAAATTCCAAATCTTTTACAAAGTTTGTTCCTACTTGATTAGCGCCTCCTAATTCTCCTAAAAAATTAGCCGCTCCAACACCAAGAACCCATTCTTTGCGTGGTTTATTTTTTTTGTTTGCAAAATTATTGGCCTTTTTAAAGCGTGTACCTCTTGCGCCTTTGTATTGTGCTGTTGCAACAAATGGAAGAATTAAAACAAGAAGGAGTAGTAAACTTTTGCGCATAATATGCCATTGTTATGTTTAGACGGACAAAAATATAAAAAAAAATTGAAAAGAACCAAATTTGAGCCTATTTTGTTGTTTTTCAGTGGTTTATTTAAAACTGGATATCAAAAGCGGTTGTTTTTACCCTTTTCCCATTTTCATCAGTTAAAATGAGTGCTTCATTTTCGGTTTGTTCAAAAACTTCTTTTACCGATTTAATTATTCCGGCAGGAACATCATTTTTTATAAATTGTTGTATTAGATCATTGGATGTAAAATCAGAAATTTTGGATTCTAATAATTTAAACAACTCTTTTCTGTTTTTTACTCGGTTTGTATTAGTTGAAAAAAGTGGATTTTCAACTAATTGATTTAGATGAATAAGTTCACACAATTTTTTGAATTGCTTATCATTTCCTATTGCCAATACTATTTTTTTATCATCAGCAGTGTTAAATAATTCGCCATAAGGCGCAATATTGGGGTGTAATGAACCAATGGCCTCTGGATTATGATTTGCATTTAACCAATTGCTTGCTTGATTTGCTAATGAAGCAACTGCTGCATCGTATAGTGACACTGCGATTTTGCAACCTTGATTTGTTTTTAATTTTTGAATAAGTGCAACAAGTATTGCTTCTTTTAATTGGTGTGCCGCTAACACATCTATTAATGCAACAGGCATTTTTAGTGGGCCACTTTCTTTTGTTCCATTCATGTACATAAAGCCTGTTTCTGCCTGAAGTACCAAGTCGAATGCGGTACGTTTACTGTTATTCCCAAAACCCGATAAGTGAGCATAAATAATGGTTGGGTTTATTTTTTTGATCGTATCATAATCAAGCCCTAGTTTTACATCATCTCCTGGTTTGTAATTTGAAATGAGAATGTCTGCTGTTTTAATTAATTCAAGTACTTGGCTTTTTTCGGTATCATTAGTTAGGTCGATAAACAAGTGTTGTTTGTTATAATTAACCGAATTAAAATAAGCAGAAGAAGGAGTATTAGCATCTTCAGATGCTAACTTCCAGGTTCTTGTTACATCACCATTGGTGTTTTTATTTTCTATTTTAATAACGTTTGCACCTAACTCGGCAAAAAACATTCCTACAGCAGGAC
>JAEUTT010000051.1 GCA_016787165.1 Bacteroidia bacterium
GAATGAATAATAAAATTAAAATTATTGAGCCTCAAACCCAACAGGAGTTTGAGGCTTATTATTTGGTACGATATCAAACACTTCGTAAGCCTTGGAATCAACCCATTGGAAGTGAAAAGGACGAATTCGAAAGTTCGAGCATTCATGCTATGGCACTCAATGATAAAGATAAAATAATAGGTGTTTGCCGACTACAAAAAAATACCGACTTTGAATTTCAAATTCGGTTCATGGGCGTAATTGATGAAGCACAAGGATTGGGTGTAGGAAAAAAGCTAATTGACTATATGGAAAAAAAAGCTACGTCACTAGGTGCTCAAAAGATGATCTTACAAGCTCGTGAAAATGCTGTTCCATTCTACCTAAAATGCGGATATTCCATAAAACAAAAAAGTTTCGTTTTATGGAATATCATTCAACATTATTTAATGGAAAAGGAATTAGATTAAAAATCGATTCCTCTGTGAAGCTAAAATGAAAATTGAAATTTCTCCCTACGGTTGAAATGACATTTTTCTTCAACTATAATTCTATCTATAAATTAAGTAAGTTCTACGAAAGAAGCGTTTTTTCAGCTGCTTTTAATATTTCAAATGCTTTGGCAGTATTACTAGATTCGGCATAATTACGCAAAACTGGCTCTGTTCCTGAAGCACGAATCATCAACCATTCATCATTATCAAAGAAATATTTCCAACCATCAATAGTTTCTACTCTACTAATTTTATAAGTACCAAAAGATGTATAGGTGTTGTTTTTGCAATTTTCTACAATTTTATTTTTTACTTCTTCTTTTAAGTGTAAATCACTGCGTTCAAATTTAAACTCTCCTACAATTTTATACACTTCTTGAGTAAGTTCATCCAATGTTTTACCTGATTTTACCATGTATTCCCAAATGGTAAGTCCCATCCAAATTCCATCACGTTCAGGAATATGCCCTTTTATGGCGATACCTCCACTCTCTTCTCCTCCTAACAAAACATCATCCGTAAGCATAATACCTGCAATGTGTTTAAAGCCAATTTGCACTACTTGGTATTCAAGTCCATAATGCTCACACATTTTTTTAACACGTGGAGTTACTGAAAATGCATTCACAACTTTTCCGGTAAACTTTTTCTGTGTCACCAAATAATTTATTAGTAATAAAATAATATGATGCGAATCCACAAAATTACCTTTACTATCGTATAATCCTATTCTATCAGCATCACCATCTGTAGCTAAACCGCAATCAATATCACCACTTTCTTTTATCAAGCTAGAAAAAGGTTGTAAGTTTTTATGAATCGGTTCGGGTGCTTGACCTTCAAAGCCAGGGTTGTAATCACAATGCATAAATGTAATATCAGGCAATAACCTACGCATTACATTTTGTCCGGCACCATACATGGCATCGTATGCAAAATTCATTTTTGTATTTCGGATAGCATTCATGTCAAAATTTTTCTCCACATGCTCCACATACATTGTTTCTAAATCAATGTACTCTATCAATCCTGCTTTTTGAAAATCGGCAATCGATAATGTATCCAAATTAATTGTATTAGTTTCAGGGATAATATCTTCTACTTCTTGAATTTGAGCAGGAAGTAATGGTCCTCCAAAATGACCTTTTAACTTATAACCATTGTATGCAGGAGGATTATGTGATGCTGTAATAATAATTCCTAATGACGCTTCTTTATTTTTAGTACCCAACGAAACCATTGGTGTAGAAACAAAATCTTTTGCTAAAAACACTTTCACACCTCCATTTGCCAATACTTTTGCAACTGTTTCGGCAAATAACTCACCTGCAAATCTACAATCGTGACCAACTACAACCGAAGGTTTATCAAAATTTTTCTTTAACCATTCTACAGTTGCAATAGTAACTCTAGCAACATTATCAACAGTAAAATCTTTTGCTATAATTGCTCTCCAGCCGTCAGTTCCAAATTTAATTTTTGTCATATAAATATCCGTTTTATTAAGGACTGCAAATATAGTACTTTTTATGTTTTTTCAGAATCAGGCAGAGTTATTATAAATCAACCAAAGGAAGCTATTCATTTTATTCAACTACCTTTACACAATGAAATAGCCACATAAATCGGAGACAAAAACATGGCGTATTGAATATGATCTTCAAAAAAATAGTTATATATGAAAAATAATAAAAAGAGTCATCAGGATATTTT
>JAEUTT010000060.1 GCA_016787165.1 Bacteroidia bacterium
GAAGGAGATAGATGTTTTTGGGAAACAAGGCATCGCAAAGCTAGCCGTAGATGATTTAAATGCAGGGGTATATTTTTATTCCTTTATAGTTGATAATGTATTGTTGGCAACTCGAAAAATTATAATAGAAGGCAAGTAAAAATTGCTATATAAATAAAAAACCGTATTGAAAAATCAATACGGTTTTTTATTTATATAGCAATGAGGCATTCTGTTTTACTAAGAGAACGATTAAACAAACTTTTCACCTTTATTCACTTTTACATCATTCACAAAATTTCTAATTTGTTGTTCATCCTCTTTTTTGCATATTAATAAAATACCATCTGACTCAACTACAATATAATCATCTAAACCTTGCATGATTACTAATTTGTCTTTAGGGACATTTACAATACAATTTTTAGAGTCATACAGCATTACATTTTTGCCTACTACTGCATTTTTATTGTCATCTTGTTTTACGTGTTCGTACAATGACCCCCAGGTTCCTAAATCACTCCAACCAATAATGGAAGAACGAACATATACATTTTCTGCCTTTTCCATAATCGCATAATCAATGGAAATGTTTTTACAGCTGGTATATGCTTTATTAATAAAATCAATTTCTTGCGGAGTATTGTATTTGTCGTTACCTTCTTTAAAAATGGCATCCATATCCGGACAGTGTTTTTCAAATGCTTTAATAACACTTTTTACACTCCAAATAAATATTCCTGAATTCCATAGAAAATCGCCACTTTGCAGAAAAAATTTGGCCATTTCTAAATCTGGTTTTTCAGTAAATGTTTTTACTTTTTTTATTCTCTTGTCTTTTTCAGCTATTTCCGATTCTTTAAATTGAATATATCCATAGCCTGTATCCGGTCTGCTTGGGTTGATTCCCAATGTTACTAAACAATCTTCGGATGCCGCTTTAGCATAACAGGCTTTAATGGCTTTAACAAAAGTGTCTTCTTTTGTAATCAAATGGTCAGAAGGTGCTATAACGGTAAGTGCATCCGGATTCATTTGTGCTATTTTATAGCAAGCATAAGCTACACAAGGTGCGGTGTTTTTTCTGGCAGGCTCACTTAATATGTTTTTTGATTTTATTCCTTTGATTTGTTCATTTACCAATCCTACATACGAATCGTTTGTAACAATATAAATGTTTTCTTTCGGGCAAAGCTTTAAGAATCGGTTATAGGTTTGTTGTAATAATGTTTCACCTGTTCCAAGAATATCCATGAATTGCTTTGGGTGAGATGTTCTACTCATAGGCCAAAAGCGACTACCAATACCACCGGCCATTATTACACAATAATTATTTTTCATATCTACTACTTACTTTGCTACGAATTACGAGTTTTTTTGCAGTTTTAAATAAATTTGTAAAACCTATTTACGATAATTTACTCAATGCTTTTCTTAAATTTTCGATTACACCGTTTACATCTTCTAACTTACAAGTGCCTACTGATAAGCGGTACCAGCTTGAATCGGTAGAAGATCCAAAAGCATAAAATGGAACTAAGGCTACTTGCGCTTCATCTAAAATGTATTTTGTTACATCTTGTGTTGTAGCAAGCACTTTACCATCAGCTGTTTTTTGTCCGTGTAATGAAAACTGGACTGTTAAATAAATGGCTGCTTCGGGTGCAATGGCATCAACTCTGAATCCTTCTGATTTTAATGCTTGAAATCCTTTGTAGAAACCAACCAAACGGTCATTTATTTTAGATTTTATATCTGCTAAAAATGTATCGTAACTAGCTAAATCATTTAAATATACAGCAGTTGCCATTTGTTCCGCTTTTGGAGCCCATGCACCTACATGTGTTAAAATCGATTTCATTTTTTCAATAATCTTTTTGGGTCCCATGCTCCAACCAACACGAACACCTGTTGCTGCTAATGATTTAGAAATGCCATCTACAAATACGGTGTAGTTTTTCATCTCAGGACGTAAAGTAACCGGATTGTAATGAACCGTTTCTCCATGTGTTAATGCCCAATAAATTTGGTCATACATTAAGTACAATGGTTTTTTATTTTCAGTAGCACGTTTGCTATTTTCTGCTAAAATCATATCGCAAATTTCTTCTAAATCTTTTTTGCGGAAAGTTGTTCCTGTTGGATTTAAAGGAGAACACAATGCAATAATATTGGCCGTGGCAATATGTGGTTTTAATTCTGCCGCTGTAGGCATGAATTTATTTTCAGGACTTGTTTCAATTAATACCGGTTTAGCGCCATTCAAATATGTGTAATGATTGTTATTCCATGATGGAACAGGAAACACAACTGTGTCGCCAACATCTACTAATGCACGGAAAATGGCGTAAATAATCGGGCGAGCACCACCTGCAATCACAATTTCATCTGTTTTATAATCCAACTCTCCACGCTCTTTTAATAATTTTGAAACAGCAGTACGTAGTTCTAGCATACCGTCCGCTGCAGGATAATTGGTATGGTCTTCGTCATAAGCATTGATGATTGCTTTTTTTAATTCGGCAGGGATAGGAAATACTTTAGGATTAAAATCTCCAATGGTTAAGTTGTATACCTTTTCTCCTTTTTTTATTTTTTCATTTACCTCTGCGGCTAGTTTTATAATTTCAGAACCAATAATGTTTTCTGCTAATTTCGATACTTTTAAATCGATGTTTTTATCAACTGCTGTACTACTCATTTTGTATAATATTAATGTGAATAAATGACTCCTTTTTTCAGGAGGAACAAATTTAACAAAAACCCAATAGTTTGCACCTTTTTGTTGATTAAATATTGGCTATTTTTTTATGTTGAAAATATTAAAAAAAGTGTTTTTTTCTTCCTTTTCTACGGTATTTATCAATAATACTTCGGTAAGTGGGTTAAAAAGGTATAATCGTTTGGTTTTTACCTCTTTGCATTTAAAGCGTTTTCTAACTTGTTCGCCTTTGATAAAAAGTCGTTCGGAGCCATACATAAATGTGGTTCCATGCTCCAAGTCTTCTAATAAAACTGTTTTGTCGCGTTCGTCATATTTTTTTAGCACACGTAGTAAATTTGTGTCGGAGCAGCTTGATGCAGCAGGGTTACTCATGTACTTTTTTAGGGCTTTAAAAATATCTTCCGGAAAAATATGTTCATGTAAAAAATAATTCATTAAAATTTTAAATTCCAGTTTCCATTCTTCTCCATGTGGTGCTACGGTATCTTTGTATTTATTGTAGTTTGTTAAATGTGCAATTTCATGTACGAGTGTAATTAAAAAAGCGTATTTATTTAAATCGTGGTTAATGGTTATTAAATGATTTTGTCCTTTGATTGGCGGGCGATAATCACCATATTTTGAGGAGCGCGATTTTTTAATTTTTAGCTTAAAATCATATGCATATATCCATTGAGCAATTGTAGGTACAGATTGCTCGGGCAGGTACTTATATAAAACAGATTGATTGCGCTCAAGTTGATTCATTCTACACAAATGTAAAACGATTACAAGGATGATGTTGAATTTTTATTTCAACAATTGATAAACAAGTAAACTGGCCAGATAAGCCAATGCACTCATATATAAAAATTGGATAATAGGCCATTTTATGTTTTTTGTTTCGCGATAAACAATGGCAAGTGTGCTCATGCATTGCATTGCAAAGGCATAAAATAGGAGCAATGAAAAGCCTACTGCAATAGTAAATTGTGGTAATCCTGTTTTTGGATTTATTTCTTTTCGCATTTTATCTTGTATTGATTGTGTATTATCGCTATCTCCTACGCTGTAAATAGTTGCCATGGTTCCTACAAACACTTCACGTGCAGCAAATGATGTGATTAATGAAATTCCAATTTTCCAGTCAAAACCCAATGGTGCAATTGCTGGTTCTATTGATTTTCCAAGTATTCCGGCATAAGAAACTTCTAGTTTTTCGGCTCCTATTTTTGCTTCTATTTCGGCATCATTTAAATCTGCTCTCCAACTATAGTCGGTATATTTTTTTTCTATTTCAGCAAATTTATTACCAGGAGCATGTGATGATAAAAACCAAAGAATTACAGAAATAGCAACAATTATTTTTCCTGCATCCCATAAAAACACTTGTACTTTTTCATAGATAGTTAAACCTACATTTCGCCATTGTGGTGTGCGATACACAGGTAGTTCCATTATAAAATAACTTTTTTCTTTAGCCTTTAAAATCCATTTCATTACCAATGCGGCAAGTATAGCTGCAATAAATCCAATTAAATACAAAGCCATTAAAATCATTCCTTGGTAATTAAAGAAGCCGAGCTTTTCGTTTGGTGGAATAACGAGTGAAATCAATAAAGTATAAACAGGCAAGCGAGCCGAACAGCTCATTAAAGGTGTAACCATAATGGTGATGATACGTTCTTTCCAATTGCTAATGGTTCGTGCACTCATGATCGCTGGAACAGCACAGGCAACTCCACTAATTAAGGGAATAATTGAGCGTCCGTTTAATCCAAACTTGCGAAGTAGTTTGTCCATGATAAAACTCACACGAGCCATATAGCCAGTGTCTTCTAGTATGGCAATAAATGCAAATAACAATGCTATTTGAGGGACAAAAATAACAACACCACTTAATCCTGCTATTATACCATTTACTATTAAATTATTTAATTCGCCCGGTGGTAAGGTATTGGCAGTTGTTTTCGATATTGAAACAAATAAAGTTTCTATCCAGTCCATTGGATAAGCAGCCAAAAAGAAAATGCTTTGAAAAATAAAAAACAATACCGTTAAAAAAACAGCATAGCCCCAAATACGATGCGTTAATATGCTGTCTAGTCGGTGTGTGAATGTTTCTGTTTTAATTGCCGATGTATGAGTAATGCATTCTTCTACCAATCGGTTAATCACTTTATAGCGTTCTACACTTTCTTTTTGTTGCAATTGATTTTTATCAATGATAAAGGTGTTTAGTGCATCTTCTATTTTTGTTTTTCTATCTTTGTTTTTATCAAAATAACTCATTTCGTTTAAGTTATTTATGATTTGAAATGCGGCAAAATCGCTATTTACTTTTATAACCGATTTTACTTTTTCAACCAATTCGGGGGCAATTTTTTTAATGTCAATAAAATCATATTGAGGTACTGGAATAGGCTCTAGTATAGCATCTTTTAAAGCATTAATTCCATTTTTATTGCGAGCGCTTATGCCAATTACTTTTACGCCTAATTTTTCAGATAAGCGTGTCGTGTCAATTCTGTCGCCTTCTTTTTCTACCATATCCATCATGTTCAACACAAGGATAGCAGGGATTTTTAGGTCAATGATTTGTGATACTAAAAACAAGTTTCGTTTTAAATTACTTGCATCAGCTACTACAATAGTAATATCGGGATAATTTTTATTGTCGGGATTACACAATACTTCAAATGCTACTTGCTCATCCATTGATTTTGGATACAAGCTGTAAGTTCCAGGCAAGTCAATTATTTCGGCAGTACTTCCATTTTCAAACTTTATTGTCCCTGATTTTTTATCGACAGTAACACCAGGAAAGTTTCCTGTTTTTTGGTTTAATCCTGTTAATGCATTAAAGAGTGTAGATTTTCCACTATTGGGGTTTCCAATAAGTGCAACTTTTATTTTTGATTTATTGTTAAGATGTAATATTGATTGTTGTTCGGCCACAGCACAAAATACTAATTAATCATTTAATTTAAAGGAGATACAAGAACAGTTGAAGCTTCTTCCTTTCTTAAGCTCAATAAATAACCCGAGATGGAGATAGCAATTGGATCGCCCATAGGAGCAATTTTGTCGAGCTCCACCATTTCTCCTGGAGTACAGCCCATTTCGAGCAATTTAAGCGCCATAGCATCATCTGTAAAAGAATCAATCACTGCTTTTTCTCCTAATTTTAATTCCGATAATTGTTTGAGCTTATTTCCCATCCTTGCAAAGGTAAGCATTCGTGATGCTTTAATGAAATGAAATCAATACCTAAAACAGGGTATTTTTAATGTTTGTTCCATTTAGGACAATCGCCACATCTGTTTTTCTTTTTAAACATGTAGCAACCTTGAATAGCGCTAAGGCTGAAAGTTATCAATAAAAAAATGGCTATTTTTTTAATCGCATGGTTTACACTTTGATTTTGCAAAGATATTTAATTCTTTTCTCCAAATGGCTTTTATCATACTATATTTATTAGTTTTATATCTTTGGTAGTATAATTAAACAAGAATCAAATGGCAAAAATTCAAATTATTGCAATTGCAGTTAGTTTACTTTTTTTACTTTATATTATTCGATTAATAGTAAAAGGAAAACTGCGCGAAGAGTATTCACTTGTATGGATATTTTGTACGTTAGTTTTGGTTGTGTTTTCCTTTTGGAGAAGTGGATTGGATGTAGTGTCGAATTTATTGGGTATTTATGCTCCTCCTAATTTGGTATTTACTGCAGCCATATTTGCTATATTTATTTATTTACTTCATTTGAGTGTTGTTGTATCTAAATTACAATCGCAGAATAAGCAATTAGCACAAGATATTGCTTTGCTGAAAGATAAAATGGAAAAGCAAAAATAAATGAATCCGTATTATCACGAAGCTTCTAGAATTACTTCTTATTTGCTTTCTATGAATGCTCAGCAGAAAGAACAAGAGGTATATGCGTCTGCGATGGAAAAATTATCCATTTCTTTTTCTGCCTATGAACAAGCTTTATGGAAATCAATGATGTCGAGTACATTTAAAATGGCTTGTATTGATGCAGGTTTGGCTTTAACCGACTCCACAAACAATGTAAGAAGAAAGTTGTTTACCATGCTTGCCATATTAGAAGCTTCGCCCAATTATACTGCTTGTTTTTTATCGAAAGAATATTCGAAATGGTATTTTTTGAAATTGATTTTTGTTGGAATGCGTTCGATCTGCAGAGCGATGATAGGATTATTAATTATCAAAATTATTAAACAAAGATGCAGCTAAATTACGATTATATTGTAGTTGGCTCCGGTGCTACGGGAGCAATTGCTGCCAATGCTTTGGCCGAAAGCGGAGTGAATGTAGCGGTATTAGATGTAGGGATGGAAGATGAAAAATATCATTCACTTATTCCTAATAAAGATTTTATAAGCATTAGAAAGGAAGATAAAAATCAAGAAAAATATTTTCTAGGAAATGATTTTGAAGGTATTGCTTGGGATACCAATCGTGTAGGGTCTCAATTAACTCCTCCTCGTAATTTTTTAATTCAACTGGCAGATAAATTTGCACCATTTCAATCAGATACATTTAAGCCAATGGAAAGCATGGCAAAGGGTGGACTTGGTGGAGGATGGGGTTTGGGTTGCTATGTTTTCTCGAAACCAGAGTTGGATGCTGTAGGTTTAAATTATCATGAAATGCAGGAAGCATATCAGGCAGTAGTAGATCATATTGGTGTATCGGGAGCGCAAGACGATGCTTCTCCTTATTGTTTAGCCAATTTAAAAAATGTTCATCCTGCTTCTTCAATTGAAAATAATTTGGGCGGTATTTTAACTGCATATAATAAAAACAAACAAGCGCTTAATAAAAAAAATGTTTTTGTTGGACGAACAGGATTAGCTGTAATTACAAAAGATAAAGAGAGTCGTAAAGCACTTCAGTACAAAGACATGGACTTTTGGAGTGATAAAGATATGTCGGCTTATCGTTCATGGATGACGATTGAGCAGCTACAATCAAAAAATAATTTTTCATATCATAAAAATTGTTTGGTTCTTAAGTTCAAGGAAACCGAAAGTGGAGTTCAAGTTTTTGTAAAAAGAACGGACACCGCTGAAGAGCAAATCTTTACTTGCAAAAAATTAATATTATCTCCCGGAGTATTAGGAACAGCTCGAATTGTGATTCGTTCATTTGATTATAAAAAAGAACAATTACCAATTATTTGTAATCCATATTGTTACATTCCTTGTATTCAGTGGCGCATGCTTGGAAAACAAATTGAACAACAAAAAGGTAGTTTTAGTCAGTTGATGCTATTTTCGGATGAACAAAAAAATAATTTTGATGTTTCTATGGCTTCACTTTACAGCTATCGTTCATTGTTGTTATTTAAGTTAATTAAAGAAACACCATTGAATTATGCCGATGCTCGTATTATTATGCAATATTTGCAATCCTCTTTTACAATTGCAGGTATTCATCATCCTGAGCGACCATCAAGCACTAAGTTTATTCGATTAAAAAAGGATGACTTACAGTTTACCGGAGATGTATTAACAGGAGAATATATTTTATCAGCAGCCGAAGAGGATTTGAATTTAAAAAGAGAACAAAAAATAAAGTGGGCATTGAAAAAATTGGGGTGTCAGCCACTTAAAACCATTTACACTCCGCATGGCGGGAGTATTCACTATGCAGGAACATTGCCTTTTGGAAATAACAATGAAAAATTTACTATTTCAAATAATGGTAAATTAGGTGGAACAAAAAATGTTTTTGTTGCTGATGGTTCGGGATTTAATTATTTACCGGCAAAAGGCTTAACTTTAACACTTATGGCGAATGCTTACAATGTGGCAAAAAAAGCATTGAAAAATGAATAACAAAAAAATAATAATAACCGGTGCAAATGGATTTATTGGAGAACATCTGGTAAAACATTTTAGTGCTATTGGTTACCACATTATTGCGTTGGTTCGTTCATTGCCTCAGTATAAAGTTACTTCCGTTGACTACGTGTTGTACGATATGAATGACAGTGTTAAGGAAGAGGTGTTTAACAATGCTGATGCTTTGATTCATTGTGCTTATGTTCGATACGATAAAAACAAAAATGCCGATTTAATTAATTTAAAAGGAACACACTATTTAATAAATGAATGTGAAAAGCATGGTGTGAAGTTTGTTTTTTTATCATCTTTTTCGGCCCATAAAAATGCAGTTTCACATTATGGAAAAATGAAATTGCAATGCGAACAGTTAATAGATATTTCAAAAAATTTAATCATTAAACCGGGTTTGGTAATTGGCAAAAAAGGTTTGGCTGCCGATATAATGGCTAAAGTTAAAAGCAGTACTTTTTTTCCTTTGGTAGGAGCTGGAGTACAACCTTTGCAAACTGTTTGTATACATGATGTGTGTGTGGTTATCGAAACGCTTTTGGTGAAAAATAAAACCGGAATGTATTTAGTGGCAGAAAGTAAACCTGTTTCTATGAAGCAGTTTTATAAAACAATTGCAAAAGCATTAAACAAAAAAATAATTTTTATTCCTATTCCTTTTTCGCTTGTTTATTTTGCGAGTAAATTGGCGGAGTTATTTAAAATTAAATTTCCTGTGTCATCGGATAGTGTTCTTGGTTTAAAACAATTAACTACATTTGACACAAGTAATGATATAGCATCGATAGGCATATCTTTAAAAACATACGATAAAAGTATTTTGTTAGCATTAAACTAATACGAATGTCACTTTTTGTAAAAATACGTACTTACCTTCAGGAGCCAAGATTAATAGGTGTTAATTTGGATAGTGATGAAATGTTGGCTATACACAGCAAGGTGTTGTATGAAAAAAAAATGATGAAGGATGTGTTTTCTGAGTTTTATAAAACATGTATTTCGCTGGATAATCAATATTTTACTAAAGCAAAAGGAAAACGAATAGAAATTGGTGCCGGGGTTAGTTTTTTTAAAAAGCTATTTCCCGAAATCATTTCTACTGATATAAAAAAGGCGGATAATTTAGATATGGTGGTTGATGCACAAAACATGCCGTTCGAAAACAATTCTATTCGTGCTATTTATGGAATAAACTGTTTTCATCATTTCCCTAATCCACATTTATTTTTTAATGAATTAAATCGAGTATTGGATGCAGGTGGTGGTTGTGTGTTAATAGATCCTTATCATGGCTTTGTTGCAAGTCGGTTTTACAAAAAAATATTTGATTCAGAAACATTTGATGCTACACAAAAAGAATGGGTAAATGAATCATTAGGATATATGAATGGCGCTAACCAAGCATTATCTTATATTGTATTTAAACGTGATAAGAAAAAATTTGAGGAGCTGTATCCAAATTTGGAAATTGTACTTCAAAAGCCCTTGAATAATTATATGCGTTATTTATTGTCGGGAGGCTTGAATTTTCGACAACTCTTGCCTTCATTTTTGTCGCCTATAATTCAGCTTTTTGAATTTCTATTTATCCCTTTTAACACTATTTTTGCATTACATCATGTTATTGTAATTCGCAAAAAAGCATAAATATTATTTGTTTTCTGTTTTTCCTTTTTTTGCAATTGTGAGATTGTTTTTTAAAAGTTCATAATCAGAACGTAGCATCAATCCTTTTTCTCCTGCTTCAATTGCTTTATCCCAATTTTTAAGCATATTGTAGGAGGTACAAATGTTATTATAGGCTTCCGGAAAATCTGATTTTATTTTTAATGCTTCGTTTGCTGCTTCAATACATTTTTCATACAATCCATTTTGATAATAGGCTAAACTTAAATTTAAATAATTGTCGGCAGTAGGATTGTTCATTGCTTTTTTTTCTGCTATCGCAAGTGGATTGTCTCCCACAACAGAAAGTTCATTTAATTCGGCAAGTAATTTATTTAAACCAAGATGTACATTACTAATTTCTAATCCCTTTTTGGTAAATTCCATTGATTCATTTAGGCGTGCTTGCGACTTTAACCAATTAGCATAAAATGAATAACACTCAGGATTGTTTGGATTTAATAAAACGGCCTTTTGATAATATGATTCTACTTCGGTGTTTAATCCCATTGCCGACTTACATACTGCAATGTTAATGTATAAGTTGGAGTAGTTTGGTAATAAAGTCAATGCTTTTTCGAAACTATTGAGAGCCGATTTATAATCGCCACGAGCCATTAATGCTACTCCATAATTCATTAGACCTCTTCCATTTTTTGGACTTTTAATAGTAACATCATGCCATAGTGATTCTCCCGAACTCCATATTTTATTGCGTTGATAAGTGCCGTAAGCATGTGCCGAAATGATAATGCATGCAATAGAAAATAAACTCCATTTTAATTTTGCTTTGCCGGCATATTGGAATGCAATTTTGTATGCCATTAGTGCAAATACCCATGTAATAGCTATTACTAATCCAATATAAGGAAAAAATGTACGATGATCATTAAGTACTTCGGCTAATGGAATAATGGAAGTTGGTAATAAAGCCAATAAAAACCAAAAAATTCCAAATGAAATAGGGCGAAACATTTTGTTCTTTGAAGTCATTACAGCAATTGCTATAAGAGCAATTAAAAACATACCACCTATTAAAACTCTTATATCTCCAATAGATTGCAGTGCAGTCCAATCGGTATCAGCAGATAAATCAATTGGCAAAATAAAATTATTTACATAATGAACAATCACTATTGGTTGAGTAATGATATAATTAAAACGTGAGGTTGCACTTGGAGTAAATGTATCGGAGCTCATTTTGCTTGATAGTATAAAAAGCAAAACAGCAACAATAAATACAGGTGAAAATTTTATAAATGAATTAAATATCTCTTTAAATCCATTTTTAGATAAAAGTTGAGGAATAGATTGATTTTTTTCGAAAAATAAATAATAGGTAAGTAAAAGAGGTGCTACCATAATGGTTGGTTCTTTTACAAAAAAACCAATAATTACAGGGATGATATAAATAAGCTTGTTTCGCCAATTAGGCTTATATAAATAGATAACAAACGAAATGATAATCATTAATGTAGAAAATGAATCGGAGCGAGCGATGATATAATTTACTGTTTCGGAATTTGCAGTATGTAATAAATAAAAGCCAACACCTAACAATGCTATATACTTATTCCAGCTATGCGCAAATGTTTGATTGAATAGTTTTAAAAAAAACAAAAACAGAAATACACCTAAAAATAGATAACTAATAAAAATGGATAGGTGATAATAAAAAGGAATGGGAATAGGTTGTCCGCCTAACCAAAAATCAATTGCATTTAATGTAGTAACTCCTGGTCGGTAAATTTGGTTAGCCGGTAGCGAACTAAACGTACTTGCATCTTTAAAAAACTGAGGAATATTTTTTAAGCTTTGTATCGCCTTATTCCCATGTATGGTATGCATATCATCAAAATGAAAAGGATTATTAAAGTGGTTTGAATACGAAAGAATCAAAATACTTACAATAATTAAAAGCAATGCATAAAAGGGTAGCTCTTTTTTTAACATACAAAATGATTGGCGTGTGTTGTTTGTTTAATCTACACGTAAAAATAGTAAAAAATAGTTTTGGGATAATGAATTCGTTTTATCTTTGAACAACAAAAACAAAGGATAAAAATGGAAAAAAATAAAAAGCAAATAGTGGCAGTAATAATAGTGTTGTTTTTATTGTTCCCTATGATTTACCTTTTTGTAAAATCATCTTCAACTAATCAAACTGATGCAGAGCAAGCAACTGTGAATAGTGCAGCTACAACCGATATTTTAACACTTGAGGCAGAAGTGGCCGCTAATCCTAATTACACCAATTTAATTAATCTTTCCATGGCTTATATAAATAGCAATAAACCCGGGAAGAGTATTGATCATTTGAGAAAAGCAATTGGGTTAAATCCTAAAAGTGCAGTTGCTTATAATAATTTGGGTGTTGCACATATTATGTTAATGCAATACAAGGAAGGGATTGAGGCCTGCACCAAAGCACTTGAGATTGATCCTGAATTTCAATTGGCAAAAAATAATTTAAAGTGGGGCATGGATGAAAAAGAGAAGGTGATGACAATCATTAATTCACAAGATCGATTTCCTGAAAAAGACCGTAACAATGCTTTTTATATTGAGTATGGTTTAAACTATTTTAAAATTGGAGATTATTCTAAGAGTATTGAAATATGGAACAAAGCTTTTGACTTGGACAATAAAAGTACTATTGCTTTAAATAATATAGGAACCGCCTTTATGATGAAAAATCAAATTAACGATGCAATAGCTGTTTTTAATCAATGTATTAAAATTGACGAAAACAATCAACTTGCAAAAAATAATTTAAAATGGGCCATGGGTGAAAAAGAGAAATTGAAAAAATAATTTCTCTTTATTTTAATTGTTGCAATGCCTTTTTAAAACTCACTTTATCATCAATTATTTTTGCTAATGCATCAATAGATACTCGTTCTTGCTGCATCGTATCACGGTAACGTAATGTTACTGTATTGTCTTCTAGAGATTGGTGATCAACAGTGATACAGAATGGGGTGCCAATGGCATCTTGTCTGCGGTAGCGTTTCCCGATTGTATCTTTTTCATCAAAAGTAGTAGCATGGTCAAATTTTAACAAGTTGATAATTTCACGCGCTTTTTCAGGCAAACCATCTTTCTTTAATAATGGCAATACGGCTACTTTTATTGGAGCTAAGAATGCAGGTAAGTTTAAAGCAACACGTGTGCTACCGTCTTCCAGTTTTTCCTCTACATACGATTTAGCTAATGTGGCAAGGAACAATCGATCTAGACCAACCGATGTTTCTACAACATACGGAACATAACTTTGATTAAGCTCCGGATCAAAATATTGTAATTTTTTTCCTGAATGTTGTTCATGTGCTTTTAAATCAAAATCGGTACGGGAGTGAATTCCTTCCAATTCTTTAAAGCCAAACGGAAAGCTAAATTCAATATCACAAGCAGCATTTGCATAGTGTGCTAATTTTAAATGATCGTGATAGCGGTAATTTTCATCGCCAAAGCCTAATGACCTATGCCATTTCATACGCGTTTCTTTCCAGTAGTTATACCATCCTACCTCTCCGGTAGGCGAGTCCATTTCCGTTCCCGGGCGAACAAAAAATTGCATTTCCATTTGTTCAAACTCACGCATACGGAAAATAAACTGACGAGCAACAATCTCATTACGGAATGCTTTTCCTGTTTGTGCAATACCAAACGGAATTTTCATTCGTCCCGATTTTTGCACATTTAAAAAATTAACAAAAATACCTTGAGCTGTTTCGGGGCGTAAATAAATGATATTTGAATCTTCCGTAACAGCTCCCATGGATGTGCTGAACATTAGGTTAAACTGACGAACCTCTGTCCAGTTTTTAGTTCCTGAAATAGGACAAACAATTTCGCAATCGATAATAATTTGACGAACCGCCTCTAAATCATTTTTTTCTAATGCATCTTTAAATTTTGAGAGTATACCATCTGCTTTTGTTTGATTTTCGAGTACACGCGCATTGGTTGCTCTAAATTGTGCTTCATCAAATGAATCACCAAAGCGCTCTTTTGCTTTATCAACTTCTTTTTGAATTTTAGTTTCAATTTTTGCAACATGTTCTTCAATCAACACATCGGCACGGTAACGCTTTTTGCTGTCTTTGTTGTCAATCAATGGATCGTTGAAGGCGTCCACATGTCCCGAAGCTTTCCAGGTTGTAGGATGCATAAATATAGCCGCATCGATTCCTACAATGTTCTCGTGCATTTGCACCATTGCTTTCCACCAATAGTCGCGCAAGTTCTTTTTTAGTTCTGCACCCATTTGTCCGTAATCATATACAGCACTTAATCCATCATAAATTTCGGAACTTTGAAAAATGAATCCATACTCTTTTGAGTGTGAAATAATGTTTTTGAAAATATCTTCTTGATTTGCCATAACTTTATTTAATAGAGTGCAAAAGTAGGAAATTTTAGCTATTTAATGATAGATCTAAAAGTGCTTTAAAATTGTTTATACTGAGTACCAATTAAATGTAAAAGAGTTTTGTTTTTTTAATAGCAATTCCACAGAAATAAACATTTGTTACTTACCCAAAGGAATGTACATTTTGCAAGTACAAACCGAAAAAGGCTTGTTTAGTAAAAAGTAGGTGAAGGAGTAAATTTTTACTCTCATTTCGAACCAGCCTTCCTTTGCAGGTGATAAAACCAGCAAAGGCGAAATGAAGCAATCTCACTTGCCACCTTTGAAAAAAGGGGAATAGATTCA
>JAEUTT010000077.1 GCA_016787165.1 Bacteroidia bacterium
AAAGTTCAACTTTTCTAAAAGAGGTTGTGCTTCTTTTTTATACAAAATAGGAATAATACGTTTTAACACTTTTCCCTCTGGGCCTTCAAAATAAACTACAAATCGAGGATACGAAAAAGCAGGCGTTTTTAAATAAGTTGATTTTATTTTTGAACGTTGAATAGTTGGAGTTCTGCTGCTGTTTAAACCATCCATAATACGTTTCATGGATAAGTACAATAAAAACAAGGCAGCATAATTAATAGGGTTAATAAAATAATTTGAACCATAATAAATTATCGAAACTACATTGTACAAAAAAATAAAAGCAAAAAAGATATAATTTAAAATACTCATAATTCCCCAACCTTCACCTAAATCATGTTCTTTAGGAATTCGAGTAGGTTGTTTACTATTAAAAATAAAAATATAGTCATCTGTTATATGACAATATTCTTTTTTGTTTACCCTAAAATAATTGCTCTCAATCATAATGCTATTGTTAATGCAAAGGTACTTTAATTTTTGTACAATGCTTTGAGCATTTTTTCATCTCTACGGTACATGTCTATAAAAAATAAAATAGGATAATCATTACTTGTTTCTACTGTAAAATAGTTGAAATATACAGGAATAGGTCGTTTTACATACACATATTTTTGTTGTTCTTTTAATAAATCTGCTTTTAGTGAATCAACTGGATATTTTAAACTATCGTCACGAATCAAAAAAGAAGCAAAGTCGATAAACTTTTCTAGTCGAACACAGCCGTGGCTTAGCGCTCTCATTTCTCTTGCAAATAATTTTCGATTATCGGTAT
Organism: Bacteroidia bacterium; assembly: GCA_016787165.1. GTDB lineage: Bacteria > Bacteroidota > Bacteroidia > 2-12-FULL-35-15 > 2-12-FULL-35-15 > 2-12-FULL-35-15. The sequence goes on from JAEUTT010000077.1 coordinate 800, forward strand.
CGTGCATATAAACACCGTATTTATTGTTGAAATTAAATTTTAAAATTCCCAGTGAATTGTCATCTCCTATTCGTTGACGAAGCTTCCATGGAAAATATTTGACAGAATATTTTTTCCATTGAATACTACTTGGATCTATAACCCTATTATTTCCATCAAGAACTTCAAAGTTTTTTCTTCGCAAATACGATGTGTCACGTTTTAGTATTGGTAAAATTTCTTTAGTAGCAATACTAAAAGGAACTGTCCAATACGGATAAATAATAAAATAACGAATAGTACTTTTTAACAATGGAGTAGGCGTTTTGGGGGAGCCAACAATTACTCTTGATTTCATTACTATGGTATCAGCCTCTATTACTTTCATTTCGTATTTCGGCAGATTTACCCAAACATATTGTTTGTCGGTAGGAGGAGAAGTCCATCTGCAACGCTCCATATTTAATTCTATTTGTCGGATATAATCTAGTTTGGTCATTTGAAGTGCTTTAAAAGTAAGCTTACCCACTTTCCCATCCTCCACTAAATTATGTCTGCACTGAAAATTTTTAATTGCTTTCACAAGTTTGATAGAATCATTTCCTGAAAAGTTATCATAATAATCATGACTTGCAATCAACCTGTTTTTTAATCGGTCTTTAAATGTAAGCGAATCCGATTCTCTGCTTGCTAAACTATCCCAATTACTATCATTGAACTCCAGTTTGTAATTATAAAGCGCTGCTTTAAGAGATTGGTAAACACTGTCTTGAGGCTCAATACTTTTTAGGGTAGATTGAAAATTATTGTTTTGAAAACTATATTTAAAAAGCTCAACAATAGTTGTATCCATTTTTTCGGGATGCCATTCAAGTGTTAAGCTATCGGCATTAAACCTGCCTTTTGATACATGTACCATTAGTGTTAAAAAAGCATTAGTTAACAAAACATCTGCTTCATATAATTTAACAGCATCAAATTTTTTTGTCAGCGAATCTTTTTGTGTGTGAATTAAACTATCTATTTTTTTTGTGTGATAATTAGCTTCAATTAATCCATAGGCATTTACATTTTTAAGCAAATGCAACATTGAATCTGTTTGTGGGAGTTTATTTCCTTTATCTGTCCATAAAAGAGTGAAATTTTGTTGAGCATAAATTTGAGCAATAAATTTTGTTGCAAACAAGGTGTCATCGGCAATAACAAGGAAAGAAGCAGTATCAATATTTTCAAATTGTTCACGAATAAGTTTGTTAATTTCTTCATTTACCATTTCTGGTTCTTCAACCAGTACAATAGGTTTAGGTTGTTCTTTAGAACATTTACTACAAC
>JAEUTT010000079.1 GCA_016787165.1 Bacteroidia bacterium
AAATGAAGACCAAGCAATAGAAACACCCGCTCAAGAATATACAGAATTAAACTATGGAGGAATTGTATATTCTAAAACAGCTGTAGCATTTGATTATTTAATGGCATACTTAGGCGAATCGATGATGGATAAGTGTATGCAAGAGTATTTTAAATTGTGGCATTTTAAACATCCACAACCAGCTGATTTAAAAGCAGTATTTGAAAATGTTTCTGGAAAAGATTTATCATGGTTTTTCAATGATATGATAAATTCCACAAAAAAATTAGACTATAAAATAACTTCTGTTCATCATAATAGAGATAACACTTATAACATTGGAATAAAAAATGTTGGCAGCATAAAGGCTCCTGTTATTGTTCAAGGGATAAAAGACAATAAAATTGTGGGAGAGTTAGTATATGATGGATTTACAGGAAAGCAATCACTTAGTTTTCCTCCTGCGAATGTTGATTATTTTAAAATAGATTATTTAGAAGTTTCGCCTGATGTAAATAGAAACAATAATCGAATAAAAGCAAAAGGCGTATTTAAAAAAATAGAACCATTAAAAATACAGTTTTTAGGAAGCATTGATAACCCGGATAAAACACAATTATTTTGGACACCAGTTGCTGCTTGGAATAATTATAATAAATGGATGTTTGGTGTTGCATTGTATAATAATTTATTGCCACAAAAAAAGTTTGAATTTGAGTTAATGCCTTTGTATAGTCATTCAACAAATGATTTTTCGGGTTATGCACATCTGATGTATAATATTTTTCCTAATCAAACATTCTTCCAAAAAATAGCAATTGGTGGAACTTATTCAAGATATGCATATACCAACAGAATTTACGATAGAAATTTTAATAAATATGCTCCTGAATTATTTGTTGAATTTAAAAAATCGAATTTAAGAGCAAAATTTAAATCTACTTTACGATACAGAAATATTACAATTATTGCGGATGATTATACATCTGTGCTTTCAGGGATGGATATTGATTATATTGAAACCAAGCGAAAATCTGTTTTTAATGATTTAACATACCTTCTAACAAAAAGTGATGCGGTTCAACCATACAGTATTGCTTTAAATGTGCAGCATGGTGGACAAAAAAATTATTACACATCAGCAATAATCGATGAAATGACTAAAGTTTCTGTTACTGCGAAGTATAGTTACAAGTATAGTAAAAAGAATAAAAGTTTTGATGCTCGTTTGTTTGCAGGAACATTTGTTGGAACTAATAAAACAAATGCTGGTGCTTATCGCTTTCGTTTGAGTGGCTTTAGAGGTTATCAAGATTATATGTACGACAATGTGTTTTTAGGAAGAACGGAAACAGATGGTGTATTAGCCAATCAATTTGTAGAAAATGAAGGCGCATTTAAATTTTATTCTCCTGTAGGACAATCAGCCGAATGGTTAGTTGCACTCAACTTAAAATCATCTTTAGGAAACATGAAGTTGCCACTTTGTTTGTATGCAGATATAGGAACTACTGGTGCTGATGGAATTTTGAATGAAGGTGTGTTGTATAATGCAGGAGTATGTGTAAGTATTGTGAAAAACATATTTGAAGTGTACTTTCCTGTATTGATATCAAAAGACTTTGAAAATTATAAAAAAGCAAACGGAATTAAATACCCCGAAACGATACGATTTACATTAAATTTGAATATGATTAATCCTTTTGATTTAATTCGAAAATTTGAATTATAAAAATGCAAGCAGGTAAAAAAATATATTTTGCATCCGATTTTCATTTAGGAGTTCCAAGTTACGAGAAAAGCTTAGAGCGTGAAAAGCGTGTAGTTAGATGGTTAGATGAAATAAAAGAGGATGCCCAAGAAATTTATTTGATGGGTGATATGTTTGATTTTTGGTTTGAGTACAAACATGCTGCACCAAAAGGATTTATTCGTTTGTTAGGAAAAATTGCAGAACTAACCGATGCCGGAATACCTGTTCATTTTTTTACTGGGAATCATGATATGTGGATGTTTGATTATTTGCCCAAAGAAATAGGTGTAACTATTTATCGTGAGCCAATAGAAAAAGAGTATAATGGAATAACATTTTATTTAGGACATGGCGATGGTTTAGGGCCAGGCGATAGAGGCTATAAGTTTATTAAAAAAGTGTTTGCTAATAAGTTTTGTCAATGGCTTTTTGCTCGTATACATCCTAATTTTGGAATTGGGATGGCCAATTATTGGTCACGAAAAAGTAGATTGAGTAATGGACCTGATGATGAAAAATTTACTGGTGAAGAAAATGAATGGCTGGTCGTTTATGCAAAAGAAGTATTACAAAAAAAGCATTATGATTATTTTATTTTTGGACACAGGCATTTACCATTAGACATAAAACTCTCAGAAAAAAGTAGATACATAAACTTAGGCGAATGGGTAAATTACAATACCTATGCTGTATTTGATGGCGCTACAGTTGAACTAAAAAAGTTTATTTGACACAGGCACCGTAGTTCAATGCCTGCCCGAATGAATTCGTTCAGGCGGGGATAGAATAGATGTTTCCTAAATTAGTACCTAGTTCTTTGTTATATTTTGGCACCGTAGTTCAATGCCTGCCCGAATGAATTCGTTCAGGCGGGGATAGAATAGATGTTTCCTAATTTATTACCTAGTTCTTTGTTATATTTTGGCACCGTAGTTCAATGGATAGAATAGAAGTTTCCTAAACTTTTGATGCAGGTTCGATTCCTGCCGGAGCCACACTCAATCAATACGTATTTCTGTTTTATGTTTTACTTCTGTCATTACAAATGAACTTTGTACATGCGATATGTTTTCCAATGCGGCTAATTTATTTGTGATAAAATCTTGATAGTTATTCATGTCGGTAGCAACAACCTTTAATAAATAATCAAAGGTTCCTGCTGTATGATAGCATTCCATTACTTCGTCAAATTTTACAATTGTTTGTTCAAACTTTTTTAACAAAGGTTTTGAATGTAATTGAAGTGATACATTGCAAAAAATCATTAAGGATTTTCCTACTTTGTTTTTGTTAAGCAAAGCCACATAACTTTCAATGACTCCTGTTTTTTCTAAACGTTTAATTCGTTCGTATGTTGGAGTTATGCTTAATCCTATTTTATCCGCAATTTGTTTGGTGTTAAGGGAGCAATCTTTTTGTAAGAGCTTTAAAATTTGTTTATCTAGTTTATCGAGCTTTTCCATGGCAGATTTTTTTTCTAAAAATAAACATTTTTCACTTCTAATATGGTTTAAATGTCTTATAAAATTTAAAATAGCAGATTAATTATCTAAATATATAATTAAAAACAGAAATAAATAAACACTTATTTAACTTTGAATAAATTAAATCTCTCAACTAATGTCAGTAAAAAAATCAAAATCAGTAAAAATGCACCCCGAAAGTTTAATGATGAGTTATGGTTATAAACCAGAGCTGTCAGAAGGTGCGGTAAAATGTCCAATATTTCAAACTTCTACTTTTGTTTTTAAAACAGCAGAAGAAGGAAAATCATTTTTTGAAGTAGCATATGGAAAACGTAATCTAAAACCAAAAGAAGAAGTGGGTTTAATATACAGTCGTATTAATAATCCCGATTTAGAAATTTTGGAAAACCGTTTGTGTTTATGGGACGAAGCAGAAGATGGTGCTGTTTTTGAAAGTGGTATGGCCGCTATCAGCACTACTGTTTTAGAATTATTGCAGCCTGGGGATTTGTTACTTCACAGTGAACCAATTTATGGGGGGAGTGATCATTTTTTCAAACATATTTTATTGAAATTTGGCATTCACAGTATAGGTTTTATGCCTAATCAATCAAAAGCAGAAATCATGCAAATGATTGAAGCTACGGGAAAGGCAGATAAGTTAGCAATGATATTTATTGAAAGTCCGGCAAATCCAACAAATGATTTAATAGACATGAAAATGTGTGTGGAGATTGCTAAAAAATATTCTACAAAAACTAAAAAAGTAATTACCGCTATTGATAATACATTTTTGGGTCCAGTTTTTTCACATCCTTTAAAACATGGTTTTGATTTGGTATTGTATTCGGCTACAAAATACATTGGCGGACATAGTGATGTAATTGCTGGTGCATGTGTAGGCTCAAAAGAATTAATGAAACGAGTGAAATCTTTTCGTAGTATTATGGGAACAATGGCATCGCCCAATACAGGTTGGTTGTTAATGCGTAGCTTAGAAACGTTAAAAATGAGGATGACAGTGCAGGCTGAAAATGCAAAAAAAGTAGCAGTATGGTTAGATAAGCATCCTAAAGTAGAAAAGGTATATTATTTAGGTTTATTAAAAAAAGGCGACAAGCAATACAATACGTATAAAACACAATGCTTATCACCAGGTGCAATGATTAGTTTTGATGTAAAGGGGGGTGAAAAACAAGCATTCAAAGTATTAAATGCGATGAAATTAATTAAGTTAGCCGTTAGTTTAGGTAGTACAGAGTCGTTGGCGGAACATCCATATTCAATGACTCATACGCCCGTGAACGATGATTTAAAAAAGAAAATGAACTTAACAGAGAAGATGATTCGTTTATCGGTAGGGGTAGAGCATTATGAAGACATTATTAGTGATATTGAACAAGCGTTGTCAAAAATATAAAAAGGCTTAAATAAAAAGCGCGATATGATGAATTACATATCGCGCTTTTTATTTTAAGAATGGTATATTTATTCAAATGTAACTTTTTTAGTTACCGAAATATTTGTAGTTGTATTTGTTAATCGCACAAAGTACATTCCACTTGGAAGTTGTCCTCTGTTAAGTGTTATAACATCATTTTTTACTTTGGGTAAAGTCATCACACTTTTACCAAGGATATCAAACAATTCTAATGTAATGCTTGCGTTTCCAAACGGAGTTAAATCAATGGTGAAATTTGTGTTTGCCGGATTTGGATATAAGTTAATATCGTTAGCGTTTACTATTAATTCATCTATTCCTATTACAGGAGGTGTAGTGTAAGCGCAGTTTAATGCAACTCCACAAGTAAAATGTTCTAAAAAGTTTCTGCTGATTGTTAAAGTAGTATCATAATGTGCTAAAGCTGTTGCTGATGTTCCAACATGAGGTACGTGATCTCTATTTTCATATTTTTCAAAGCAGTTTGTTAAGCCTACTTGATTAGCTCTTGCCGCAACAGAATATCCACCATGTACTTTAAGTAATGGATATATTCCAAGTAATGAAATCACAGATGATCCGTAAGGTACTGTTCCATCATTGTTCCCATGAAAATTCATAACAGGCTCATCGCCTGGTTTAACCCATGCTGTATCGCCCAAAGCACCACAAATATTGATGACTGCTTTTACATCTGAAGGGTAACCCGGGTTACCGCTTAAACCTTCAATTCCACCATGTAATCCGTGTTGCCCGATTGTATCAACATACGAAGGAAATTCGCTTAACTCGTCCATGTATGCAACATGTAATGCGATAAAACCACCTGCAGATACACCTGCAAAAAAGATATTATTCGTATCAATTTTATATGTATTTCCACCAATGCGTGCATCTTTTCTAAAATATCGAACAGCTGCTCTCCCATCATGAACCGCTCTCATAACAGCTGCTCCAGCATCTGTTGAATCAATAGTATGAGTTTGTGCTATTGGAAAGTTAGTCATACCAATACGATAATCAATTGATGCTACAACGTATCCCATTCTTGCAAAATCTTTCGACATATTTAAAACATCTGATCCTGTTTTGCTACCGCCAATAAAACTTCCACCATGAGCTACAATAATTAAAGCTCTGCTGTTTGATGCATCTCCATTCGGTTGGTATACATCTAGTTTTAAGTCGATACTAGCTCCTCCTTTATCAAGGTTGTTACCATAAATAATGTTTGATGTTACTACTGGTGCTGCTGGGAAAACATAATCGTGATAACGATTATCAGTACATTGTGCATTTGTAGTTGTGTTTATTCCAGTAAATAATGCTACTGAAAGAATAGTAGTGTAAATTTTCTTCATGTTTATTTTGTTTGGGTTATGCTAAAGGTAATAAAGAAATTTTAATAAAAAAATTCTTTTGATACAATTTAAAAAATGTAGTTGAGTGCAAACCCCGGAACGATAGCTTTTGCTTTGTATGTTCCGCCAAATCCTGTTTCTAGGTTGGTATCGGTACGTTTTAAACCTTCGATGTATAAAAACGATAAATCAACAAATATTTTTTTAGTTATTTTAAAACTTGCTCCTGCAGTAATACCTATTTTGTCGGCATCAGGCGTTTCTGGTGTTAAGTAGCCTGCTTTCACCGGGCTCATATCATAATATGCACCTAGTCTGGCAGTCCATTTTTCATTTAATTTATATTGTGCTCCCAACCTAAAAATAAAAGAGTTTTTATATTCTCGAGCAGAATGAATATCTTTTAATTTATCGGTATTTTCATCAAAATCGATAATTAAGGAATCGTATGATTTCCAGCCTACAAAATTTACATCAAGTGCTAAGGATAATTTATTGGATGCTTTATATCCAATACCCAAAGTAGCTACCTGTGGCAATTTTATTCCTGTATTAAAAGTTGTTGTTGGAAAATATTCTGAAACAGATGAAGGCACATCAAAATTAGCTGAACCACCATCAACTGTTACGTTTACTTGTGAGCGGTAGTCAAGTCCGATAGATAATTTTTCATTGACTTTATAATAAATTCCCATGTTAAAGCCATACCCATTTGCTTTTCCGGATAATTTTCCTTCTCCATAATTTCCCAATGTGTCTTGAATTGGAACTCCTTTTCGCAGAGCAAATGATCCTGTTGCATATACAAAGCCAATACCAATCCCCAGCTTATCATTCACTTTGTAAGAAGCTGTAGGCTGAATAAAAAATGTTTTTAAATCAATTTCACGAATTAAAAATTGTCCTAACCAATTATTTGGCCATTGAACTTTACTTCCAAATGGATTGTAAATACCAATTCCAATCGACCATTTAGGTGATTTTTTTAATTTATATGAAGCATACAGTGTGATGGGTGTTCCTGTGTTTTTTTCAATATTGGCAGTATAAGTGCCAGGAAATGGTTCGCGAAATGTTGTTCTTGGAAAAATAAAACTTGCACCCAATGAAATGCCATGCAGTGAATCTAAAAATGAGAGTGCACCAGGGTTAAAAAGGATACTAGCATTATCTAAACATAATCCCGTTCCAGTATGTCCCATTCCTGTTTGTTTTTGTCCTTGTAAATTTATTTGAAATCCACCCGCAAAAGTTGTTTGAAGAATAAATATGGCAAACAGAAAACTAACTAGCGCTTTTTTCATTGATCGATTATTTGAAGATAACAAAATAAGCCATTTTATTGTTTCAAATCAAATTTTTCTTGATTTAAAACAATTTATTTGTGCTTATGAATATTTTAAGGGGTATTGGGGGCTAGTTTTTCATTTTTTCAAGCTTTTCAGCATTAAGAATGGTAATGTTTCCTCCATGAATTTCAATTAATTTTTCTTCTTTAAAGTCGCTTAGTGTACGAATAGCTGTTTCCGGAGAAGTACCTGCCATATTTGATAAATCTTCCCGAGAGATGGACATGCTGAAATTTTTAGTTTCATCTTTTTGATAGCGATTTTTTAAAGTAACGAGTGCTTCTGCTACTCGCTTACGAACAGAATTATAAGCAAGTTTTAATAATGCTTCTTCTTTTTCAGCTAAATTATCCGACAGCATTTTAATAAATTTTTTAGATACTTCGCTGTTTTTGTAGATGAGTGTAAAAAAATCTTCTTTTGAAATTAAGCAAATTTCAGAATCTTCTAATGCAGCAGCCGATTCATTGTATTTGCTTTCCTCCAGTAATGCAATATAACCAATAAAATCACCTTCTTTATGTAGGCCGGTTATAAATTCTTTTCCATCGGCATTGGTTTTAAATGTTTTTACTTTTCCTTTGTTAATAAAATAAATTCCATTTGGATAGTTGTCTTCAGAAAAAATAGTTTCTTTTTTCTTGTAGTTTTTTGTCTTTCTATCGTTCGAAAGTTTAGCTAAATCTTCTAAATTTTTTACTTCACTAAAAAATTCATCTAATCCTTCTATGTTTTTTGCAAATTCAATGCGTAGCAATTCATTTTTTTTCAATCTGCTTTGAACAGCATTTAATAGCTCTATATCATCAAAAGGTTTTGTGATGTAATCATCAGCACCCATTTCCATTCCTTTTCTAAAGTCGGTACGCTCTGCTTTTGCGGTTAAAAATATAAATGGAATGCTAGCTGTTTCTGGATTTTTGCTCAATAAATGTAAAACACCATATCCATCTAAAACAGGCATCATTACATCACAAATGATTAAATCAATTTTGTTTTTTTGAGCAAGTTCTACTCCAACTTTTCCATTAGGTGCGGCTAATACTTTATAGTTATCCAACTCCAAAATTTCGGTAGTATTCTCGCGCATTTCTTCATTATCCTCAATCAATAAAATTGTTTTCATGTGTTTTATTTGTTAGCTGTTTAGTGCAAATTTAATGGTGAATGTTGTTCCTTTATTTAATTCACTTTCAAATGTAATAGTTCCATTCATCAACTCAATGTATTTGGCAACTATGTTTAAGCCTAAACCTGTTCCTTGTATGTTTGTTGCATTTTGCGCCCTAAAAAATCGTTCGAACAAGTGTTGTTGATCTTCTTTTGCTATTCCTATTCCGCTGTCTTTTACAACTATTGTAATGTTGCTGTGATCTACTTTTGTTCTTATTTCAATAAGACCATCATCATTCGAAAATTTAATAGCATTTGAAATTAAATTAATTAGAATATTTCTATAGAGCTTTTGGTCTAAATATACTTCGGTTGTTTTTCCGCTATGCTGGTAATCTGCTTGTTGTTTTTCCTTTGCAACATGTTGTAGTTCGGTTAAAATTTCATTTGTGCAATTTACAATATCAAAATTAGTTGGTGTACAA
>JAEUTT010000080.1 GCA_016787165.1 Bacteroidia bacterium
GAATGAAGACACTCGGAGATAAAGGCTATTTATACTCGGAGGGTGGAAATGTTCCAAACATAAACGAGCACTGCAAAGAATTAGTTCAGATTTACAATCGCTTTATTAATAACAAAACACTTTGGCGAATTACAATTGATACTAATCCTGAAGACTGCAATTTGAGTTGTACAATGTGCGAAGAACACAGTCCGTTTTCAACTTATATCAAAGAGAAATTAAATGGCAAACACCGAAGAATGCCCAAAGAATGGTTAGAACCCATTTTTGAGCAAGCCAAAAAAATTGGAGTAACAGAAATGATACCATCCACAATGGGCGAACCATTGATCTATAAATATTTTTCTCATTTTATAGAGTTGTGTTACAAATACAACATCAGAATGAATTTGACAACCAATGGAACTTTTCCAAGAACAACAGAGAAAACCGTTACAGAATGGGCGAAACTAATTGTGCCTATTACATCAGATGTAAAAATAAGTTGGAACGGTGCAACTGCAAAAACAGCTCAAGAGGTAATGAAAGGAATTGACTTTGAGCAAACCGTTCAGAACGTAAAAGAGTTTATTCGTATTCGTGATGAACACTTTACTAATACAGGTTATTACTGCCGAGTTACTTTCCAACTTACGTTTATGCAAAACAATATGCACGAATTGGCGGATATAGTGAAATTAGCTTCGCAACTTGGAGTTGATAGAGTAAAAGGACATCAGCTTTGGGCGCACTTTCACGAGATAAAACATTTATCAATGAAAGCAACTCCCGAAAGTATATTGAAATGGAATGAGTATGTAAAACAAGCAATTGAAACGCAAGAGAAATTTCGCAAACCTAATGGCGAAAAAGTAATATTGGAAAACATTATTCCGTTGCAAAAAAACGAAAACAAAGAAATTCCAGAAAGCTATGAATGCCCATTTTTGGAAAAAGAACTATGGGTTTCTGCCACAGGTAAAATTTCGCCTTGTTGTGCTCCAGATGAACAACGAAATGCGCTTGGTGATTTCGGGAACATTGAAAAAACTAGCATTGAAGAAGTGTTACAAAGCGACAACTACCAAAACCTTGTAAAGAACTATAAGAAAATCGATTTGTGTAAAACCTGTAATATGCGTAAACCTAACTAAATGAATGTTAACGAAAAAATATCGCTTTTGCTTCGCCATGCTGACAGAGATGACATTCCGAAAGGTTCTTTTGGGAATGAAATCTTATTGAACGAAAAAGGAAAACAAAATGCACAAAGTTTTGGAGCAAAATTAGCAGAAAGAAAAATCAATAGAATTTTTACAAGTCCCGTTGGGCGTTGTGTTCAGACGGCTGAGTTTATTACCAAAGGCTATGGTAGTTCAATAGAAATAATTGAAACAACTGCATTAGGTGCACCCGGACTACACATAAAAGACGAAAAAATTGCTGGGGAATTTTATCTACAATATGGTTTTGACGAAATGTATAAGCGATTTATGAAAGGCGAAGAAATCCCCGGTATGACTAACATTGACGAGTTGAATTATAGAATAACGAATTTCATAAACGAAAACTCAACTGAGAATGGAACAACTGTTTTCATTACCCATGATATGTTAATTGCGTTTTATCATTTCAGCATAAATAAAAAAGTTTACACAAAAGATAATTGGATAAACTATATGACGGGTTTAACTTTTAAGAATGGTATAATTGATGAAAGATAAACTCAAGTCATTTTTTACGGAACATTGGACTTATATGGCTGTTAGTGCAGCTTGTAAGTTGAATTTGTTTGATCATTTACAAGAACAGAAAACTGTAAAGCAACTAGCAACAGAACTTTCGTTGAATGAGGAAAAATTATTATTGCTTTTAAACGCTTTGCACAATGCCGATTTTTTGGGCAAAAATGCCGATTTTTTCAAAATCAATTCTTTGTCGGAAATTCTTACAGAAAACAATCCTGGAAGTTTAAAATACGCTTGTATGAATTGGAGTGCGGAACATTTAACCGCATGGCAAAATTTGGATTTTTCAATTAAGACGGGCAGTAGTTCGTTTGAAGAAATTTACAAGAAGCCTTTTTTTGACTTTCTAAACGACAACCCCGAAAAGCTTGACGCTTATCATAAAGCAATGTATCAATACGCAATAGATGATTATAAAACATTGACTGATGTTATTGATTTTAGAAAACATAAATCTGTAATGGACGTTGGTGGTGGATATGGTGCAGTTTTAGAGAACATAAAAGCAAAAAATCCAAATGTTGAATGTGTTTTGTTTGACTTGCCTAAAGTCATTGAGAAAGTATCTATTCCTAATATCAAATCAATAGGCGGAAGTTTTTTTGATAAATTTCCGAGCCATACTGAAGCTATTGTTTTGTCAAGAGTTTTACATGATTGGAATGATGATAAAACAAACATCATTTTAAAAAATTGCTTTGAAACATTGCCCAATAACGGAACGTTATATGTTATTGAAAACTGTTCAGATAAAATCAAAATTGACTTGACTTTGCTTTCTTTAAATATGACAGCTATGTGCGAGAGTTATGAAAGAACATCAATACAGTACATTTCACTTTGTAAAAATGTAGGTTTTCAATTTGATTGCGAGACTAAATTAAACGAATTACAAACCATTTTGATTTTTAAAAAATGAATTGGAAAGACATACAGGTTTCTGAGGATAGTACAAATTTTGTAATTGACGGGAAACCGATTTTTAATAAGTCATTTATTGAAGTATTGAAATTTCATTCTCCGGGACTTGCTCCGGTTAAGGATATTAGTGGCTCATATCACATAGATATTAGTGGCAAGGAAATTTATCCGGAGAGGTATTCTCGAACTTTTGGCTATTACTGTGGACGAGCAGCAGTAGTTAAAGAAGATCAATGGTTTCACCTAAATGAAAGTGGAGAGAGAGCTTATAATGATTCATTTAATTGGGTGGGGAATTTTCAGGAGGAACTTTGTACAGTTCGTGACAAAAATAACTCCTATTATCACATAAATCTTGATGGAAAAAAAACGTACTCAGAAAAATACATCTATAGTGGTGATTTTAAAGATGGAATTGCATGTGTAAAAACCTTAACAGGAAAGTTTAAACACATTGATAGAAACGGAAAACTTATCAATGATAAAGACTTCTTAGATTTGGGAGTCTTTCATAAAGGCTATGCAACTGCAAAGGATGAAAGAGGTTGGTTTCATATTGATAAATTAGGAAACCCCATTTTTAATCAAAGATACCTAATGGTTGAACCCTTTTACAATGGCTTTGCTCTTGTAACAAATTATGATAATAGTAAAGTAATAATAAACGAGAAAGGAGAAAATATTCTTAATCTAAAATAGATTAGGGTGTTTTTACCCCCTTTTTTATTCGAAAAAATGTTCAACTTTGATCTATATTAAAATTACGAATGGAAGCCAAAAGAATTTCTAAAAAGGAACTCGACAGTCAAGTTGACGCTGTTTACGTTAAAATAAAAAAGCGGGCAAAAGTAAGCCAATTGGGCGTATTTGGACTTGCTGCTGAAATGGCTTGTCAAACTGATCAGAAGGTACTTCACATAAAAGAGCTTAAACAGCAAATACATTCCGTCCGCCCTTATATGGAGGAATTATACGGTAAAGGGCTGATTAGGGAAATAGCCGATTTGCCGATAAAAGTCAAAAAATTGAAGCGGTTGTCCATTTATAAAGCATTAAGCGCACAGGATTAAAAAAAGGGGCTAAATTCAGCCCCTTTTTAGTTGTTAAAATTTAAGGAATTTCTATCTTTATACCCGAAGCCCAATTAAGGGCATCTTTGAAAAAATTGATCAATCGGAAAAAGGCTCTAAAAGTCCGGTAAATTCGAGAATTTTATGAAAATCCTCGACGTCATAATACGACCTTTCCCCCATTGGTACCACAGCTAATTAAACAAAAACCCTTACAAATTCAGTTTGTAAGGGTTTTGTTTTTATTATACCTCAAAGCCCCATTCATCAAAAAAAGAATTATTGTTTGCTGGTGGTTTTGGGTTTGAAGAAGGTGTTGTTTTATTTTTATTTATCTCTGTAGCATTTTGCATTTTTTGCTTAAAATTTTCTTTGCGTTCAATTGTTTGTTTTTTTGAACTGCCTATTTGTTTGGATTCATTTTTTTCTTTTACATCCACTAATGAAAAGTCCAATTGTTTTTTTACTAAATCGGCACGTTTAATTTGAATACGCACTTCATCGCCAAGTGTTAAAACTTTGCCATATTTTTTTCCACGCAGGCAATAATTATCTTCATCAAAATAATAATTATCATCTTGTAAGTCGCGCAAACGAACCATTCCTTCGCAATGGTTTTCTTTTAACTCTACAAATATTCCCCACTCGGTAACCCCTGAAATAATGCCGTCAAATTCTTCTCCTATCTTATCTTGTAAATATTGTACTTGTTTGTATTTAATAGAAGAACGTTCTGCTTCGGCAGCCAGTTTTTCCATATCGGATGAATGTTTACATTGCTCTTCCAGTTTTTCAATATCCGGACTTTTGCCTCCATCCAAATAATGTTGCAATAAGCGATGAACCATTACATCGGGATAACGTCTGATGGGCGATGTGAAATGTGTATAATATTCAAATCCTAATCCGTAATGTCCAATGTTTTTTGTAGTGTACACTGCTTTTGCCATGGTACGTATGGCTAACATTTCAATCATTCCCGATTCTTTTTTTTGATTTACTTCTTTCAATAAATTATTCATTGAATCGGCAACGGTTTTTTCATTTTTGATATTTAGTTTATACCCAAATTTTGCAACAAATTGTGCAAAATCTTCAAGTTTATCCGGGTTAGGTTTATCATGCACTCGATACACAAATGAACGTTGGTTTTCCTTTGATTTTTGTTCTTTTGAGTTTTTATTTTTACCAATAAACTCTGCTACTTTCCTGTTGGCAAGCAACATAAAATCTTCAATCAATTGATTGGAATCTTTTGCTACTTTAAAAAATACTCCTGTTGGATTTCCTACTTCATCTAAATGAAATTTTACTTCCATTTTTTCAAAGGCGATACTTCCTTTTTTAAAACGATTTGCTCGTAATATTTTTGCTAGTCGGTTTAAGGTTAATATTTCGTCTTTAAATTCCCCTTCTTCTGTTTCTATGATTTGTTGGGCTTCTTCATACGTAAATCGCCTGTCCGATAAAATAATAGTTCTTCCAAACCACTCTTCTACTACTTCTGCATTGTCGGTAATTTCAAACACAGCAGAGAAACATAATTTTTCTTCATTTGGTCGTAAGGAACAAACATTATTAGATAAAATTTCAGGTAACATAGGCACAACTCTATCTACCAAGTACACAGATGTGGCTCTTGAAAAACCTTCTTTATCAATAATAGAATCGGGTTTTACGTAATGGCTTACATCAGCAATGTGAACTCCAATTTCCCAATTACCATTATCTAATTTTCGAATAGAAAGTGCATCGTCAAAATCTTTAGCATCCACAGGGTCGATAGTAAAGGTTGTAATGCCTCTATAATCTTTACGTTTTGCAATTTCTTGCTCAGTAATTTTTATTGGAATTAAATCGGCCGCTTTTTCTACATCTTTTGGAAAATGATAAGGCAATCCGTATTCGGCTAAAATGGCATGCAT
>JAEUTT010000217.1 GCA_016787165.1 Bacteroidia bacterium
ATTAAGTGCTGAAAATGCATTAAATAATGCGATTAATAGACTACAATTAATGGTTAAAGATCTAAAAGGCATTTTAAACATATTAGAAAAATAATTTGAGAAAGATTTCAAAAAATAAATTACCAGACTCCTGGGTTGTTAGCAAGGTAGGAGAAGTGTTTAAAACATCTTCTGGGGGTACTCCAAATACAAGTAGAAAGGATTTTTGGCAAAATGGTACAATACCCTGGATTAATTCAGGTGCTTTAAAGGATGATATTATTAATGAACCAACAACCCTTATTACAGAACTTGGTCTCGCAAATAGCTCAGCCAAAGTCTTTCCAATTAACACTGTTGTAATAGCCTTAACCGGATCTACAACTGGAAAAGTCGGGTTGTTGAATATCGCCTCTTCAACAAATCAATCCGTTGTAGGCATTTATCCCAGCAAATATTTAAATTACAAATTTCTATTTTATTATTTTATTTCGATTAGGAGCAAGATTTTTGCACAAGCGATTGGTTCTGCTCAACCTCATATTAATAAAGGCATTATAGATGATACAATTATTCCAATTCCACCGATAGAACATCAAAAAATAGTTGTTGATATTCTTAATGAAGTTTCTGAAAAGATTGAGAATATTATTAAACGAAGTAAAGAAATTGAAGCATTAGAAGATGAAGCATTTAAAAATTACATTTATAATGATGATGAGTTATTTCCGGAAGTAAAATTAGGAAGTTATTGTATTTCCAGAAGCGAAAGAATAGGGAATGCCTGGAAAGGTAAAAGATTAATTGGCGTGTCAAAAGATACTGGAATAATTGATTTAAGAATTGCTGGAAGAGAATCATTTGAAAAGTATAAAATTGTAATGCCCGGTGATTTTATCTATAATCCAATGAGGGTTGATATTGGCTCTATAGCTATATACGAAGGGAAGGATATTGCTTTAACAAGCCCAGATTATGTTGTTTTCTCAATTGAACATACACTTTCTCCTTTATTGCTTTTAAAATTTCTTAAGTCCAACTCAGGTTTATCTCAGATTAACAACAATACTCAAGGTAGTGTAAGATCCAGATTGTATTTTAAAAATCTTTCAGAAATGAACTTTCCATTCTCAGGTCAAAGCTCTCAAGAAAAGGCACAAACAGTATTAGAAGGATTCAAAAAAATGAAAGAGGAAAGTTTAAAAATACAAAATGAATTAAAAAATATTTCCGAAGAAACATTTGGCAGAGCATTTAATGGTGAACTATTAAAAAATGAACCTTTTAAAGAAAGTGGGAAGATGGTAGTTGAGAAAATGAAAATTGAGAAAAAAAATTATACGAATGGTGAGCATACTCTTGAGAAAAAAGAAAAAATTAATAAAATGAAAAAAACAAAAAGCAAAGTAAATATTTTGGACTTTATAACAAAGGTCTTTGGTAATGAAAAATTCACGTTTGACAAATTATATAACAAATCTGGAATAGAATATGAAACACTTAAAGCTGATTTATATTTACTAATCGACAAAAATATTGTTCTGGAATTTGATATTAATAAAGAAACTATGTATTTAAAATTAAAGTAAGATGAAAATACTGCGAGTAAAAATTATAGAAATTTCGCATCGTCCCTTATTAAATGGACTTGAACTTGCGTTCACTCATAATGACGAAGAACAATTCATGTATCCAAATATTTTGATAGGAACAAACGGATCTGGTAAATCTCAGTTGCTCGAAACTTTTGCTGAAATTTTCTTATATCTGGATCGATTATATAGAAAAATAAACAGAACAATAGTAAGCCAAAGCCCACTTTTATTTGAAATCGACTACCAAATTATTAAAGATAAAAAAGATTATATTGTAAGTATTAAGCAAATTAACAAAGCCTTTAAAGCACCAGAAATCAACATTTGTGATCTCGAAGGAAATGATGTTGAATTTACAATTGATGATATAAATGGTTACCTGCCTCAAAAAATTATTGGGTATACTTCCGGAGACAACGAGACACTTAGTCTCCCTTTTACAGACTATTACGATGAATATGCAAAATATACAGGGAACAGAGCTCTTGAAGAAAAATATAAACGCACAAAGGATTATGACCCAAGATTTTATTTAATGGATTACAACACTAATATTGGTGTTCTAGTATCAAATTTAACTCTCGGAAATCCTGAATCAGTAAAAAAAATAACCAAATATGTTGGAATAGATTCTTTAATGAGTTTCCAAATAGTGATTCAAACAAATCATTCTGCGGCTCCTTCTAAAAATGGCGTTGAACTCACAAAAGAATTGGATTTGTGGATAAAACAGCTAAGTAAAGCAGCAACATGTTCAGAGTATTTTCCCAAAGAAAATAAATATGTTTTAGACTTTTTTATAAATAAGGAAACAATAAAAGCAATTAACCATTTTTTTAAAACACCGATTAATTTTTATACCGCATTATATAAAATCGAATTACTAAATAATCTTATTATTAAGGATGCGCAACTAAAGGACATAAAAAAGCAGCGGGCTTTGAGAAAACTGATTATTAAACCTCCGACTGTTCCTGATCAAGACAAAGTACTTAGATATTCTGAGGTTAAACTAAAATTAAAGTCTGGGGACATTGTTGATTATATTAATTTAAGTGATGGAGAGCATCAGTTCTTAAATATTTTCGGAACAATTTTAATGACTGATTTTGATAATTCACTTTATTTATTGGATGAGCCCGAAACACATTTTAATCCAAAGTGGAGAAGAGAATTCATAAGTTTATTAAGTGAAATCACAATGGGAAGAAAGCAAGATTGCTTTTTAACAAGTCACTCTCCTTTTATTGTCGCTGACAGTAGGCGAGATAAGGTTTATTTGTTCAGAAGATCTGAAAATAATTCTTTAGTAGTGCAATGGCCTGTCGAGGAGACTTATGGTTCTGATTTTGATTATATTCTTAAAGTCGCATTTGATCTTGAAAGTTCTTTATCAAAAAAATCCTATGATGAAATTCAAGATTTAATAAAATCAAAAGACATCGATTTGATTAAGAAAAAGATAGAAGAGTTTGGGGATTCCGCAGAAAAATTATTCTTATTTAAAAGACTAGAGGAACTTAAAGCAGCAAAGAAGTAATGTTATATAAATTTCCCAAATTAATTACCCATCAATCTTATCGATTGAATCGAAACCTAGTTTACTTTTTCAGTAAACTTAGAGGTGTAAATCAGCATTCTACTCTTAATCCTTTAAGTAATTATTTTGATGCAGAGTTTTCTCATTTTCTTGGACTAAACAAACAACAAACATTAAGAACTCATTTCACAACTTTTTTTGATGAATTTAAAATATTAGATCCTAACGAAAAGAATCTTGTGATTCAAATTTTTACTGATTCTCAAAAAATTGGCAATATTTTGACAAATACCCATTTTAATGGAAATTCTATAAAAACAGATAGTTTGCCAGCAAGTATTCGGGATGCCACCAGAGCTCTTTTTAATTACTTATTTAGCAATACGTTAAACAGCTTTGGTAAGCTTAAAGATCATTATAAAACTGTCTTTAATTCTTTACAATCAAATATTTGCCCTTTTTGTGGAATTGAATTTTTAAATGATCCATCCATAATAAGGCAAGATTACGATCACATGCTTATGATCAGTAGCTATGCTTTAAGCGGTGTTAATATGGACAATCTTATACCAACAGGTGTTGAATGTAATAGAATAAATAAGCATAATGTTGATGTTTTATACAACGGTGCGGTAAGAACTGTGTTTAATTCTGCATACACTCAAAGTTTCGATATTCGTATCTCCCTTCACGGTAGCACTCCACCCTCCCGTCCAACAGATATTGGAAATTGGCATATCACCATTACACCTACCAATTCATTTACTTCTGAATGGGAGCGTGTTTATAATATTAAGAATCGATACACCAACAATGTTTTAAAAAAATTTTATTCCGGATGGTTAAAGGAATTAAGAGAATATCTTTTTATTTCTGACCGATTACCTATTAATGAACAAAATCTTTTAAATGAGCTGACTGCATCTTCCTTGGTAATGAAAGAAAATCCAACTCTTTCTCTGTCTAATATTGTTAAAGGTGCTGTATATGAATTTTTGGCAAATAACAATGATCCCGCTTATCGAACCGCTGTACTTAGCTATATAAATAGCCGTACATAGACTGAATATGGATCACAAAAACTTATTATCATTGTTCATAACAACCTGCGTGTGAAGATTGCGACCGCTCAATGTCAAGCACATTTGCAGCTTTAGAATAAGGAATGAAAATATTGGCTGCAAATAAGCTTGCCATTCTCCCACCCGCCTTTGTATGTGTTACATAGACAAAAGAGAATCTCCTTCCCTTCTGTAAAATTTAAACTTCGACCGCTCCAGCCACGACAGCTATACCCATAAAACCAAGACAACCGCCCAACTTATAACAGCGCACTGGAGCAATAGCGGCCAAGTGCGGATATAACCATTATTTCATTAAATTTACTTGTGCGTACTGACAGTTCAGTTTTTCAAAACCGCTACTGCGCCAGTGCGCAAACCGTTATTTTTCCTAGGGTTGTAAAACTTCCGAATCCTGTTCCGTTCTGTACATCGCTTTTGTTAGCAAACTCTTTGTTTTTCGCACTTTTGTTTTTTAAAATCAATCTGTGAATTACACAACTTTTTTAAAGTGTTCTGTAATACTTATTGATACACAATGATTCAATTTTGTGGTGTGAATTATAACTCACACTAAAAAAATAATCATGAAAAAAATTTTACTTTGTACTATTGCTGCTACTGCATTCTTTTTCCCACACATTAGCTTCGGACAAGCTCCTACAATGGGAAGCACTATCAACTATGTTTTATTTACTTCGGCTGGAGCCGTTGGAAACACTGGTATTTCTCATATAACAGGAAATATAGGTACACAAATTGGAGCTATTACATCATTCGGAAATGTGGATGGTGTTTTGCACATTGCTAATCCTGCAACAGGAATAGCTGTAACAGATTTGGCTACCTTGTATACACAATTAAGCACAACAACAACAACAGCAACACACGCTGCTGTACTTGGTACAGGAGAAATTCTTAATCCGGGTGTTTATCAAATTGCTGCAGCCGGCTCTATTGCCGGAACACTTACATTGGATGCAGGAGGTGACGAAAACGCCTTGTTCATTTTTAAAGTAGGTGGCGCTTTTACGACCGGTGCTGGCGTGGAAATTATTTTATTGAACAGCACAAAAGCATGTAACGTTTTTTGGGTTGCCGAAGGAGCAATTGGCTTGGCTGCCGGAACCATTATGAAAGGAACGCTTATTGCAAACAATGCTGCTGCTTCAATGGCTGCTGGAGGTCGTTTAGAAGGACGACTGTTTTCTACTGCTGGTGCAATTGCTATTGATGGAACAACAGCTCGTTTGCCTTTGGGTTGCGGACTTCCAACACTTAGTGGGCCTACCGCTCCAACCCTTGCAAGCACAGAGTGTTTTGCATTGTTTACTGCTAATGGTGCACTTACAAATACGGCTGTAAGTATGATTACCGGTGATGTTGGAACCAATGTTGGTGCAACAACAGGATTTGTTTCAGGAGATGTAACAGGCACCATACACACGGGGCCAAATACCGCTACTGCTGTTTGCGCAAGCGACCTTACACTTGTACACACTTATTTAAATACATTAACCGCTGACATTGAGTTGTTGTATCCTGCTACGCTAGGCAACAAACTTGTTCTTACACCACACACTTATTTATTAGATGCTGCTACTGTTATTTCTGACACCTTATTTTTAAATGCTCAAAATAATACAAATGCTGTTTTTGTTCTTTCAATTACAGGAGCGCTTAGCACAAGTGTTGGCGCAACGGTTGTTTTAATGAATGGAGCACAAGCTAAGAATGTGTTTTGGGTGGTAAACGGAAACGTGAGTCTAAACGCTGATTCTAAATTTGTGGGTACCATCGTTTCGGATAACGGAACAATAGACATGGCAATGGGCGCTAATCTTGAGGGAAGAGCACTTACTACAAACGGTATATTTACTACCAATAACATTACCGCTATTGTCCCTACGTTGTGTAACACTGTTGGTATTACTTCTTATGGCACAACAAACGAAATTATTTTTTATCCAAATCCATTTAATACCTTTTTTAACATTAACCTAAACAATGTCTCTACGGCTGATATTGTTCTGTTTAGTCTTTATAATGTGATTGGCGAAGTGATAATAAACAAATCGTTAACCACACAATTTAATACCATTGAAACGCACAGCCTTTCTCCTGGAATTTACTTTTACAAAGTTTTTAACCAACACGAAATACTACAAACGGGGCGACTTGTTGCCCAATAACAACAGTTTTTTATTCCCAGTCCTTTGTTCTGCTTTAGAACAGAGGGCTTTTTCTTTGCTCTGGATGTGAGTCGTAATATTTGCTTACTTTTATTTCGAATCGATTCACAAAAAGAGAAATATAACAATGCACAATACCAATGATTAAACAACTACTATAACCGTTCAATGACCTAACATTTTCAAAGGGAAGCGCTCCGAAAATTCAATAGAGTAGGAAATTAAACCTATTTATACACAAATCATGATACGAAAAGAACAATTAATAAAATTAGCGACTGAAAGAAATACGCCTTGTGTAACCATCTCATTAAACACGCACCGCACACATCCCGATAATGCACAAGATGAGGTAATGTTGAAAAATCTCCTAAAAGAAGCGGAAGATAGGGTTATTGCTGAATTTGGTAAAAAATCTATAACACCACTTTTAGAGAAAATAAAGCATTTAAACTCTGAGGTAGACGTAAATTATAATCAAAATAGCTTACACCTCTTTTTGTCGAACGATACAAAGGAAATGATAAAATCTTCGTGGAATACGCGTGCCGAAGGCGTGCAAATATCTGATCGTTTTGCCGTTCGACCCCTTATTAAATTATTCAACGGAAGCGAAAGTTATTTACTAATGGTACTTTCACAAGGCGGTGTGCAACTATATGAAGCCTTAAACGATGAAATAATTCAAGAAATACGAAACGATGATTTCCCTTTTTCTGAAAACCGTCATTACAATACACATTCTGACAAGGGAAGCGACTCTAAACATTTAGACGATTTAGTTCGGGAGTTTTTGAACAAAGTAGACAAAGCCCTAATTAAAGTTTACAACGAAACCAACTTGAATTGTGTTGTTGTTTGCACCGAAGACAACCACAGCAGACTACAACAAGTGGCGGACAAACCAACCGTTTACCTTGGCTATTCGGCTATTGATTATAATAAAATGGAAACACATCAAATTGTAAAACAAGCGTGGGAAATCATAAAGACTCAACAAAAAGAACACAGAAACAAAGCTGTTGAAGAAATAAAAGAGTCTGTTGCCCAAGGCGCTGTCCTAACTGATTTACAAGAAATATTTCAAGCTGCGCTTGAT
This sequence comes from Bacteroidia bacterium, assembly GCA_016787165.1. GTDB lineage: Bacteria > Bacteroidota > Bacteroidia > 2-12-FULL-35-15 > 2-12-FULL-35-15 > 2-12-FULL-35-15. Next base: position 7,467 of record JAEUTT010000217.1, read on the forward strand.
GGTCGTGGTGATTTATTAATGATTGATCCAAACTTTTCACAATCTGTGATAATGACTAGTGATAGAACATTTGAACTATCGGACGATAAAACAAAACCAGACACCATAGAAGACATTACAAGCAACATTGCCTGGGAAGTATTATCTAAAAAAGGACGTGTGTTTTTTACTGCAGACAATGAGATTAAAGAGCTTGGTAATATTGTGCTAAAAACAAGATACTAACAAACTGTTTTAAAATTAAATATTAGTCCTTTTTGCAAAAGGACTAAATTGGTAAACATGTAAAACAACGAATAAGCAAAAAAAATGACCGAAGAGCTTTTATATAGCATCCCTCAGTGGATTATTGGGCTTATAACACTTGTTATACTAATTATTACTGTAGAAGCAGGTTATTGGATAGGATTAAAAGCAAAAGTTGAAATGACGCAGCCAATGAAAGCACAGATTTCTACTATCCAAACTGCTATACTAACAATTTTTACGTTTCTTCTCGGCTTTACGTTTGCTATGGCTCTTTCTCGTTTCGACAACAGAAAACAAATGGTTGTTAAGGAGTCGAACGCTATTGGAACGGCTGTTTTAAGATCAAAGTTGTTGCCAGAAAATCAACGAGCTAAAATGATAGAATTGTTCCGGCAATATGTCAATATTGAATTCAGCATTACTTCCAGAGCAAATGTTCCATTAAAAGAACAAGAAGAACAAAACCTGGAAGCAAAACGACTTCAGGCCTTAATGTGGGATGAAGCATTTGCCGCTACCGAAAACAACCCTCTATCAGTTCCTGCTGGGCTTTTTGCAACTTCCATCAATCTGCTTATTGATGTTAAAACCGAACGAGACATTGCTATATCTAACCATGTTCCCGAGATTGTGTTACTCGGGCTGTTGCTTTTTGCCGCTTTGGCTATTGGTATTCTTGGTTACGGAAACGGACTAGCGGCTACACATGCTCGTTATCCTGCAATTATTCTCTGTTTTGTAATTACACTTTCGTTCATCCTTATTATTGACCTTGATAGGCCTAATCGAGGGCTAACAAAAGTAAGTCAGGCGAGCATGATTGACTTGATGACAATTATTAACCAGGTTAGTAATGAATAAGGTTTAACTGGTTTTTACGCGGGCATAAAAGCCCAAGCTACTTCAAAAAAATTCACAACTATAAAAAACGTATTATGCTTGAAGCAATTGAATTTCTCAAAAAACAATAGGATTTAACGCTCTTTTTACGGACGAGAATAACACATACTCATGCTTGTGATCCCTATTTAATTCCTTTTCGTTCTCTCCAAATTTGGTTGAATGATTTTTGTGCTTTGAGTCCTGCTCCTTTTTTAATACATTTAGCATTAAAAATGAGGATTTTATTTTTCTATATAGCGCTTTTTTGTTTTTCTGAATCCGTTTGTGGTCAGGCCCCTGATTACTTTGCAAATAATCCAAAATGGGTATGTGATCTTTGGAATTCTAACCAATGGGATCCACCATTCGTTTCTTCTACATCTACCTATGTTTATTATTTAAATGGCGACACAACAATAAATGGAAATATTTATCATCGTTTGTTTTCAAGAGGGGAAACAGTTTATTCGGGCCCTATTCCAACCGCTTTTTTTGATTCTTTTTCGGGTTATTATTTAAGACAAGAAAACAAAAACATTTTTTATATTACAAACGGCATCACAACAGAAAGTTTGCTTGTAAGCTATGATTATTCGGTGGGCGACACCGTTAAAGGCTCTATTTTTAATGCTTGTGGCTTTAATCAATCAACCATTCAAAAAATAGATTCTGTTTTAATAAATTCTACTTACAGAAAAGTTTTTTATATCGATTCTGTTTCAGGGCCGGTAATTACAGAGGGCGTTGGACATCAATTACAAATTAATGGCGCAATAGGAGAATTTATTTTGCCTCTATGCCAAGGCGCTGGTTTTGATTATTCTATTTACTGTTATGGTTTTGGAAACAGTGCCTATTGGGATTTTCAAGGCGGTACCGGTAATTGCTTTTTAAATGTTGGGATTAAAGAAGAAGGCGTTGTAAACGTTTCTGTCTTTCCAAATCCCTTCCATGATTTTTTGTTTGTTAAATCCAACAACAACCAAACGGTTGATGTTTTTCTTTACGATTTTTATGGTAGACTTGCGCTTCAAAAATCGTTTTTAAACGACTCTCAACTTTCTACTCCAGCATTAGAGTCCGGGATTTATTTTTATGAAATAAAACAGCAAAATGATGTTGTTAAAAGAGGAAAAATAATTAAGGATTAAATCGCGCCCTAAGCTATTCCTACTTAATCGCGGGTACACGCTAGTTAGCAACAATAATTTTGTACTCCACAGAAAATAGACTACATTTGATAGTATCAAATGATAGTATAAATGAAACCTCCTTACGACATTACACCGAAAATTTTAAAGTTAATACGTTCTGTTTCCGAAAAAATTGGAGAAGTGAATGCGAATTACCTCAGCAAACAAAGCCCTCAACTTCGAAAACAAAACAGAATAAAAACAATTCATTCTTCTTTGCAAATTGAAGGAAATACGCTAACAGAGGAACAAATAACAGCATTAATCGAAAACAAAAGAGTGCTTGGTCCACAGAAAGACGTATTAGAAGTTTTAAACGCAATTAAAGTTTATGAAAACTTAAACAAATACGACTTTTTATCTGAAAAAAGTTTCTTGAGCGCACACCAGAAATTAATGACCGGACTAATCAACAACCCCGGGAAATATAGAAAACAGGGAGTTGGAATAGTTAAGGGTGCCAAATTAGAACATGTTGCCCCGCCCTATAAGAATGTTCCATATTTAATGAAAAGCTTATTTAAATATCTTAAAGACCCTGACGAGCTCACATTAATCAAAAGCTGCGTTTTTCATTATGAAATGGAATTTATCCATCCGTTTCTTGACGGCAATGGAAGAATGGGTAGATTATGGCAAACTTTAATTTTAATGTCCGAATATCCAATCTTTGAGTTCCTGCCTTTTGAAACCTTGATTAGTAAAACTCAAAAGGACTATTATAAATCACTTGCAACAAGTGACAAATTAGGAAAATCAACTTTTTTTATTGAGTATATGCTTCGTGTTATTGATCAATCGCTAGAAAGCTTATTGACATACAACAACCGAATTTTAAAAGACATAGATAGATTAGAACATTTTGTTTCTTTAGGAATAAAATCATTTACACGAAAAGACTATATGAATGTATTTAAAGACTTGTCGTCTGCAACAGCCAGCAGAGACTTGAAAAAGGGAGTTGAATTAAAAATGTTTAGAAGTTTTGGAAACAAGAATAAGACAGAATACATTTTGAAATAATTACTGTTACTAACATTGTCTAATCAGGGCGCCCCCTTTCGTGCTAAGCTGAAGCCTTGATTTTTGCAATCGGACTTAAATTACATTTTTACTTTGTAAGCTTGTGTTTGCTTTTATTTATTGGCGCCCTAAGCCTCACCAAGCTTGATTGTGCGCTTGGCATTTATTACAATTGGCATTTATTACAAAAAATCTTTTTATAAAACTACTTAATCCCTTTTCGCTCTCTCCAAATTTGGTTGAATGATTTGGGTGCTACTTGAGGCAAGTCTCTACGTTCGCCCCATTGCTTTTTAAAGAATTGTTTGAGCATAAAGTTTTTCAGCTTGGCTCCACCTTTATCCATTTTACTGCGTTTTAGCATGGCTCCTTTCCAAAAAAACCATACCCAGTTTTCGGTTTTTGTTGTTAATCCTTTTGAAACATGGTCGGCTCGGTTTAACAACAAAAGCTTGTGAATATCTATTTTTACAGGGCATACATCCGTACATTTTCCGCACAAAGTAGAAGCATAACTTAAGTGTTTATACTCATTTGTATCTTTTAAATACGGTGTAATGATAGAACCTATTGGTCCGCTGTAGGTGGTTCCATAGCTATGTCCACCAATGGTTTGGTATACCGGACAAGCATTTAAACAGGCGCCACAACGAATGCACGAAAGGGCTCTGCGCTGTTCTGTTTCTGCCAACAGGTTTGTTCTTCCATTGTCTAGCAATATTACAATCATTTCATCGGGACCATCGTTTTCTCCTGCTTGTTTTGGTCCGCTATAAAGTGTGTTGTACACCGTCATTTGTTGTCCGGTACCATGCGTAGCCAGCAGTGGCCAAAACAGCTCTAAATCATAAATTGAAGGAATTACTTTTTCTATTCCCACAATCACTATTTGCACTTTTGGAAACGACATTGAAAGCGCTCCATTTCCTTCGTTTTCGGTAACAGCAATAGCGCCAGCATCGGCCACAATAAAATTTGCTCCACTCACTCCCACTTCTGCTTTGCTATATTTTTCGCGCAGCTGAAGTCGTACATACGTTGTTATTTGTTCAGGTGTCCAATCAAGCGGTGTTTGTTTTTTTTCATGAAACGTTTGTGCAACATCTTCTTTTGAGAGGTGCATTGCGGGTGTAACAATATGGTAAGGCGCTTCGTTCCTAAGCTGTACAATATATTCACCTAAATCTGTTTCTATGCTTTCTATTCCTTGTTTTTTAAGCTCTTCGTTAAAATCAATTTCTTCGCTCGTCATTGATTTTGCTTTTACTACTGTTTTAGCGTTTGCCTTTTTCATTATTTGCAAACACTCTTTTAGCGCTTCCTCTGCATCCTGGGCCCAAATTACTTTTCCGCCACGCTTAATAAAATTAGCCTCAAACTCTATTAAATATTTTTCAAGGTTGTCAACCGCTTTTTGTTTTCGTGCAGCCGCTCTGGTTCGCGCCAGCTCAAGATTTGAGAATTGCTCTTTTCCTTCAATTACTTTTTTGTCGTATTGAGCAATGTTAAACCCAATCGTCTTGCGATGATGTTGATCAAAAATTTTTGCTTCTGATGCCTCTAAAAATGTTTCTAATGCTTTTGACATATTCTTTTTTTGCCTTTGCTCGGCTTCGCTTTATTTCCTAATCCTTGTCCCTAAATCCTCTATTCATTGCTCTCTTTCGTACATTCGTAACTATTCGTAATTCGTAGTTTTTACTTTTTATTTGAATCCACTTTTATTCTTTCGTTTCTATTTGCTAATTCCCATGCAGTAAAAAAAACTAAGCGAGTAATTTTTTCCATTTTATTAAAATCTATTTTACTTACTTCATCTGTTTCTTTGTGATAATCGGCATGAACACCGTTAAAATAAAAGATTACAGGAATTCCGTTTTTTGCAAAATTGTAATGATCCGAACGATAATAAAAACGATTTTTATCATTTTCATCATTGTAAGTATAATCCAATTCAATGTTTAAATACGTTTTATTTGCACTTTCGCTTATTTGATGAAGCTCAGAACTTAATTTATCTGAACCGATCAAATACACGTAATTAGAGTTGTTCT
>JAEUTT010000223.1 GCA_016787165.1 Bacteroidia bacterium
GGTGGATTTGCAGCTTTAGGAATTAATCAATTGTTCCAAAAAGAAGCAACTGTTTTAACAGAACAAAAACATCCATTGAGCAATTATAACGCAACTGCCACTCCTATAAATTATGCAAATATGTCAGGCGGTTCACCTGAATCAAAAATTGATTTCACAACAGCGGCCGAATTGTCGGTACACTCGGTCGTAAATGTAAAAACTACTTATCCAATGAACTATAACAGTCAATACTTTTACGATCCTTTTCGTGATTTATTTGGTCGCTCACAACGGCCACAAGAAGCACCTACTTCAAATGGTTCAGGAGTAATTATTTCGGCTGACGGATACATTGTTACCAACAATCACGTTATTCAAAATGGCGATAAAATTGAGATTACCTTAAACGATAAACGGAGCTATCCCGCAGAAGTAATTGGAAAAGATCCTACTACCGATTTAGCATTATTAAAAATAAAAGAAACCAACTTACCATTTGTTAATTATGGGAATTCCGACAATGTAAAAGTAGGCGAATGGGTTTTAGCAGTAGGTAATCCATTTAACTTAACTTCTACCGTTACAGCCGGAATTATAAGTGCAAAAGGAAGAAACATAAATTTATTAGATAATGATCCATCAAAAGGCTTGTATCCTATTGAATCATTTTTACAAACCGATGCTGCTGTAAATCCAGGAAACAGTGGTGGCGCATTGGTAAATACAAAAGGTGAATTAATAGGAATTAATTCTGCAATTGCATCCAATACAGGTTCGTATACAGGCTATTCATTTGCAATACCTGTAAATATCGCTCGTAAAGTAGTTGCCGATTTATTAGAATTTGGAGAAGTACAACGTGCATTTATTGGTGTTAGCATACGTGATTTAGATTCAAAATTAGCTAAAGAAAAAAGCATTAATGAATTAAAAGGAGTTTATGTAAATGGATTAACGAGTGGAGGTTCGGGTGAAGAAGCAGGAATTAAAGAAGGAGATGTAATCACTAAAATTGGGGATGCTGAAATAAATAATGTTCCCGAATTACAAGAACAAATTGGTCGATATCGCCCTGGTGACAAAGTAAATGTTACTTTAAAAAGAAACAATCAAGAAAAAACATTGGCCGTTGTGCTTAAAAATAAAAATGGAAATACCAATGTGGTGGAAAAACCAAAAATTGAAGTTGTATCGGCATTAGGAGCTGCATTTGAGAATGTGAGCGAAACTGAAAAGAAAAAATTAGGCATTGAAAACGGATTAAAAATTACCAAGCTAAATGCAGGGAAATTATTAAGTGCAGGCATTAAAGAAGGTTTTGTAATTACCAGTGTAGATAAAAAGAAAATAAATAGCCTAGAAGACATAAAATCAGTGTTGGAAAACAAAAAAGGGGGAGTTTTAATTGAAGGAGTTTATCCGAACGGAATGAGAGCCTACTATGGCTTTGGGCTGTAACAAGGTTTTAATCGATAAAAAAAGCCACTTTATAGTGGCTTTTTTTCAATCTGTCTAATATATTTCAACTAATTGATTATCAATATTCTACAAAGATTATTTCAAGGCTAAATAATTGTAAAATTTACATTTTTAGAGTACCTTTGTGTAATAATTTAACCACACTTCATATCCCTTTTATACGATGAGACAACTTAAAATAACCAAATCAATTACCAATCGTGAGAGTGCTTCATTAGACAAATATTTACAAGAAATTGGTCGTGAAGAATTGATTACAGCCGATGAAGAAGTAGCATTAGCAAAGCGAATTAGAGATGGAGACCAAGTTGCATTAGAAAAACTTACAAAATCAAATTTACGTTTCGTAGTATCCGTTGCAAAACAATATCAAAATCAAGGATTAAGTTTACCCGATTTAATTAATGAAGGAAATTTAGGTTTAATTAAGGCCGCAAAACGTTTTGATGAAACACGCGGATTTAAATTTATTTCTTACGCTGTATGGTGGATTCGTCAATCTATCCTTCAGGCTTTAGCAGAACAATCACGTATTGTACGTTTGCCTTTAAATCAGGTAGGATCATTAAACAAAATCAACAAAGCGTTTTCAAAATTAGAACAAGAGTTTGAACGCGAACCAAGTGCCGAAGAGCTTTCTGAAATATTAGAATTGCCTCAAGATAAAGTGGCTGATACGATGCGCGTTTCTGGACGCCATGTATCTATGGATGCTCCATTTGTGAATGGTGAAGAAAACAGTTTATTAGATGTATTGGTAAATCATGATTCGCCACGCGCTGATAATGGTTTATTAAATGAATCCTTACAACGCGAAATTGAACGTTCATTATCTACATTAACTGAAAGAGAACGTGATGTAGTTAAATTGTTTTTTGGAATTGGTGTAAATCATGGCTTAACACTAGAAGAAATTGGTGCTAAATTTGACTTAACTCGCGAACGTGTTCGTCAAATTAAAGAAAAAGCAATACGCAGATTGCGCCATAATTCAAGAAGTAAGTTACTTAAATCATACTTAGGATAAAATAGGCACAATGTTATTAACACTGCATAAACACAGTTGAAAACTAAAAATAAGTTTAACTGATGTTTATGCGGTTTTTTTTTACTTTTAATCCGCAAAAAATAACCAAAACATAATATCATTAACACAATTAACTAACAAACTATGACACTTGAAACAAAAGAGCCAACTATGGGAAAAGCAAAAGGTTCGTATGAAACAGAGTTAAATGAATGGATTCAGCATGAAAAAGCAGCCATTGACCTTATAGGTGCAATTGGTAAATTATGGTTCGAAAAATCAATTGAATTGATTCTCTTCAGAAATCAATTAGTAGATAGAAGTGCAAGTGAAATTATGAATTTGCATTTATATGCAAACAATATTGTAAAAAAACCAATCACAGTTAAAGATACCGTTGCTATTGCCAACGAAATATATAGTTTAAATGTTTGTCCTTCACGTATCGATATTGGTAAATTAGCATTTGAGTGGGATCAAGAAAAAGCAAATTTTAAAACAGTTAATGATTTTCTTAAAAATAAATTAGGTTCTTTTATAGGAGCTAAACATACTGTTACACCAAAAGATGTTGTTCTTTTTGGATTTGGTAGAATTGGCCGTTTAGCTGCACGTGAGCTTATTGCTCAAGCAGGTAAAGGCGAACAATTGCGATTAAAAGCTATTGTAACTCGTGGCAACAGTGATACAGAAATTGTTAAACGTGCCGATTTATTACGCACCGATTCAGTTCATGGTCCATTCCCTGGAACCATTATCGAAGATTTAGCAAACAAAGCATTAATTATCAACGGACACACTGTTCACATGATTGATGCAAAAAATCCTGAAGACGTAGATTATACAGCTTATGGGATTAACAATGCATTATTGATTGACAATACAGGCGTATTCCGCGACAAGGCAGAATTAAGTCGTCATATGCAAGCAAAAGGAATTGCAAAAGTATTGTTAACTGCTCCGGCAAAAGATATTCCTAATGTTGTTCATGGAGTAAATCATGAAACAGTGGATATTAAAGGAGAAAATATTTTCTCAGCAGCATCGTGTACAACAAATGCAATTATGCCTGTATTAAATGTAATTCACAATTCGTTGGGAATTGCTCGCGGACATATTGAAACAGTTCACTCCTACACTAACGATCAAAATTTATTGGATAATTACCATAAAAAATACCGTAGAGGTCGCTCTGCTGCATTAAACATGGTAATTACCGAAACTGGTGCTGAAAGTGCATTAAAAAAAGTATTACCTCAATTGTCAGGCAAGTTCACAGCTAACTCCGTACGTGTACCAACACCAAATGTATCATTAGCAATATTGAGCATGACAGTAGATAAAGAAGTAAGCAAAGAAGAAGTAAATGATATTCTAAAAAATGCAGCTCTGAATGGTGCATTGGTAGAACAAATTCAATACATTAATTCAAATGAGTTTGTATCTACAGATGTTATTGGAAATCCTTGTCCTTCGGTATTTGATAGCCAAGCAACAATTGTTGGCCCTGACAAAAAGAACATTGTATTATATGTATGGTATGATAACGAATACGGTTATACACGTCAAGTAATTCGTTTCTCAAAACACATTGCAGAAGTAAGACGTCAAGTGTATTACTAAGCAATAATTAATTAAGTAATAAAAAAGCACTACCATAGAGGTAGTGCTTTTTTGTTTGATAAATTTAATATTTCAAGCTTCCATATATATTTTGTATTTTAGCGTATGCAGAACAAAGTGCAAAAAAACAAACTCATTACAATTATAATTCTTTCTAGTTTTATAATTAATCAAAGCTTAATTATCGCACAAATAAATTATAATGTTCAAAAACCTACCATACACGAAACAACAGAAAACCATAAACAATTTAAAAGAGTAACCGATTATTCGAAAAACAGAAAAACGACAAGCATATTAAACCCCGACTGGGCAAGGTGGGAAGAATGGTTAAAGATAAAAAATGAACCACAATCAAAATCTTCCAGAAGTGGTAATTGGGAAAATTTTGGTCCACACAATGTAAGCGGACGTATTATTTCAATTGCATTTCATCCTACAGACAGTAATACAATTTATGCTGGGTCGGCAGGCGGAGGACTTTGGAAAACAACAAATAATGGACTCACATGGAATCCACTTACGGATTTTTTACCTTCACTTGCAATTGGAGCTATTGCGATTAATCCAAAAAATCCAAACAAAATACTTATTGCAACAGGAGAAGGTTATTCATTATTAACAGAATTTTCAAGTGGCATTGGTATACTCGTATCGTACGATGCAGGACAAACATTTTCTACAACAAGTTTCACTGCTCCATTAAATCAGAATTTTGCAGGAATGGATATTGCATGGAGTCCAAAAGATACAAACAAGGTATGCGTAGCAACTTCATTTGGTGTTTACTTTTCTCCTGATGGAGGGATTTCATACACAGGTACATTAAATAGACTCCCTTCACGTATGGTAATGGATCCACAACATCCAGATACACTTTATCTTTCGGCAAGATATTATAATGCTTCTATACCAGGCGGTTTTTATCGCTCATTCAATATGGGACAAACATGGTCACCGATTGGTACAGGATTACCTAATGGTAATGACTTTGGTTATGCTAGTATTTCAGTAAATGCAAATTATCCCAACAAACTTTTATTAAATATTTCAAGTAGCGATTTTAATGGAGTTGGCCCTATGCATGGATTATACAAATCATCAAATTATGGTGTATCGTGGACACAAATACCAACTAATGTAGATATCCATTGTTATCCAGCCCCTGGTAATAATATTTGTCAAGGCTGGTTTGCAAACACTATTTGTTATTCTAAAAATGATACCAATACAATTTTTGCTGGCGGAACAAGATTTTGGAAATCTGAAGATGCTGGTTTAACTTGGTTATTAAAAGATACCACTTTATCCAGCGCGTATGCATTACATGTTGATCATCATCAAACATTATATCATCCATTAACTGGTGTATTGTTTGATGCAAACGATGGAGGTATAAATTATACGAATGATGATGGCACTACTTGGACTTCTATTTCTAATGGATTAATCACCCATCAATTTTACACACTAAGTTCAGCTGAAACCGACCCTGAAATGGTAATAGGTGGAACACAAGATGTAGGTTTTTTCTCTAATCATCAAGCTCATAGCACACCTATCTGGAACAATCGTTTTAATGGAGATGCATTTGGTAATGTGATTGATTATACTGATAAAAACAAATGGTATGCAACGATATTTGGTCAATACAAGCGAGTGAAATCAGTAAATGGAGGAACGAATTGGTCGCTACTAAACAACGGGACAAGTGCTGATGACCAATGGCGGATGCCGATGGTTATCCATCCATCAAACCCAAACATTTTATTATCATCCAATAATAATTTCATGTATAAAACAATTGATGGAGGCTTAAATTGGCAAACAACATCAACATTTGGTTATATTAATTGTTTTGAGTTTGATAAAATAAGCCCAAATGAGGTTTATGCATCAAAATTACACACGGGAATTGTATATAAATCGTTTGATGCTGGAAGCACTTGGGCTATTTTAGCTAACTCCCCTGGAGCGCCAATTACAGATATTGCAACAGATCCAAACCAAACAGGTATAGTATATGCAACAGTAGGTTCTTTCGCAAGTCAAGACCAAGTATTTAAATCAATTGATGGTGGGTTAAACTGGACAAATATTTCAAACAATTTCCCATTAATTCCTGCCAACACCATTTGTATTAATCCATATAATAGTGATATCATTTATGTGGGGGCAGACCTAGGTGTATGGGAAAGCATAGATGCTGGAAATACATGGTTGCTATATAACAATTTGACATTGCCTTATGTTGTGATTGGAGATATGCACTATTATAAGCCTGATAGCACACTTCGTGTTGGCACCTATGGAAGAGGTTATTGGAAAATTAAAACATATCCAACCAACTCTTCTACATCAGAAAATTATGAATCAACCATAATATCACAAAAACTCAATCCGAATCCTGCAAAAAAAGGAACCGTTTTTTATACTGTAATCAATTCTAAAAAACCTTACAATACTACAATTAAAATTCACAACTCAATGGGTAGTTTAATTTTCACTCAAAAAATTGAACTCATAA
>JAEUTT010000273.1 GCA_016787165.1 Bacteroidia bacterium
AAAATGCAAGAGTTTAGTATCAGCAAAAAAGAGTTTTTCATGTTCAAAACAACAGAAGGTATCGACTTGAATGCTTGGATGATTAAACCACAAAACTTTGATGCAACTAAAAAATATCCTGTGTTTTTGCTATTCTATGGCGGACCAGGTAGAAATATGGTAAACAATACATTTGAGCGTGATTATTTTTGGCATCAACTGCTTGCTCAAAAAGGATACATTGTAATGTGTGTAGATAACAGAGGAACGCAATACAGAGGAAAAGAATTTAAACACAGTACTTACAAACAATTAGGTAAACTAGAAGTAGCCGATCAAATTGAAACAGCTAAATATTTAGGAACCTTATCTTATGTGGATAAATCAAGAATTGGCACTTGGGGCTGGAGCTTTGGTGGTTATTTAAGTTCGTTGTGTATTACCAAAGGTGCCGATTATTTTAAAACAGCCATTGCCGTAGCTCCTGTAACCAACTGGCGCTATTATGATAATATTTATACCGAACGCTTTATGAGCTTACCTCAAGAAAATTCAGAAGGATATGATGAGAACTCACCCATTAATCACGTAAAAAAATTAAAAGGCAAATACTTACTTATTCATGGCAGTGGCGATGATAATGTACACTACCAAAACACAATGGAAATGATTACAGCTTTGGTAAAGGAAAACAAACAGTTTGATTTATTTATATATCCAGATAAAAATCATAGCATTGGCGGAGGAAACACCCGATTACACCTGTATACCAAAATGACCAATTTTATATTGGAGAATTTGTAGTTAGTTGTTAGTCTATTGTCATTAATCTTTAGTTTAATCAGAAAAAAAATCATTAAACATTTAATAATCAATCAGTTAAGTCCAAGCTAATAAATTATTATTCATATTAAACAAACGATGCTTTTTACTATAAACTAAATACTCTGGACTAAAGGCTTGATACTTTATACTAACACTTGATACTTTATACATAATTCTATATATTCGCCAACTCTAATCTAATAATTAAAATAAAATATACTCTATGTCAGAAGTAAAACAAGGTCACCCAAAAGGTCTTTATGTGCTTTTTGTAACAGAAATGTGGGAGCGCTTTAGCTACTACGGAATGCGTGCAATTTTTACGCTTTTTATGATTAAAGGCTTATTATTCGATAAAGCACTTGCGTCAGAAATTTATGGAAATTATACCGGATTAGTTTATTTAACCCCATTATTAGGTGGGTATGTAGCTGATAAATATTGGGGAAATAGAAGATCTATTTTGATTGGTGGAATTATGATGGCATTGGGCCAATTTCTTCTTTTTGGAAGTGGAGTATTGTATGAAAATCCAGCTGCTGCAATGCCTTTCTTTTACTTAGGATTAGGATTTTTAATTTTTGGAAATGGATTCTTTAAGCCTAATATTTCTACAATGGTAGGTCAACTCTATCCACCAGCTGATAAAAGAGTAGATGCCGCATTTACTATTTTTTATATGGGAATCAATTTAGGTGCATTTATAGCCCCATTAATTTGTGGTACGCTTGGAGATACTGGTAACCCTGCTGATTTTAAATGGGGGTTCTTAGCAGCAGGTATTGGAATGGTTACTAGTACAATCTTTTTTGAATTTACAAAAAATAAATACATTGTTACTCCAGAAGGCGCTCCAGTAGGAATGTCACCAAAAGCTAACAAAGCTGCTCAATCTGATGCTCAAAAAGCTGAAGCAGACAGACCTTTAACAAAAGAAGAAAAACAAAGAATCGGTGTTATTTTTATCATTTCAGTTTTCGTAATTTTCTTCTGGGCAGCATTTGAACAAGCAGGAGCTTCACTTACATTTTTTGCCGAAGAACAAACAAATAGAGATTTATTTGGCTGGACTGTTCCTACAGCTTATTTCCAATCGGTGAATGCGGTAGCAATTGTTATTCTTGCTCCTATTATTGCTGCTTTATGGTTATGGTTAGGAAAGAAAAATGCAGAACCTTCATCACCTGTTAAACAAGCATTGGGTCTGTTTTTATTAGCTGTAGGCTATTTAGTAATTGCTTTTGGAGTTAAGGGAATTGAGCCAGGCGTTAAAGTTAGCATGATGTGGTTAATTGGATTGTATGTTATTCATAC
>JAEUTT010000312.1 GCA_016787165.1 Bacteroidia bacterium
TAACAAATATGCTATTTATTAATGACATATAAAAATAGGATGTAGAGTATTATTCACAGTGTTCTGTTAGTTACTTTAAAGACGTTTTTTACCTACTAAAAGGTTGCTTCAAAATTTGTTTTTAACCTATCACTCAGCATATTCTTTACGCTTTACTAAAAAATAAAAATCGTTCTCAAGTGGCAAATAGCCGTATTCATAGCAAAAAAAATAGCTGGCATTCTTTTTTGTAGTATAAATATTGGTGTAATATTTAAAATCAAACCCTTTTTGTAAAAGTTTTGTTTTGCTCGATTTAGCAGTTTCTTCTACTACCAACTCTTCCAATATTCTTCTGTTTTTTCGTAAAATATTATTAATATTTCGTACATAATTGGTAGAATCACTATTCAATTTATTATTATAAGCATTTCTACATAAGTCCGAACAGAATTTTTTATCTATTCTTCCTTTAATCGTTTCATAGCACTCTAAACATTTCTTTTCCATTGATTTTTAGGTTTTTACATGTTGGCAAATATAAAAAATTATTCGACAACAAACGGTTACAAATGAATATATTCGAATACAAACACTTAATAACCGAATAAACTTTGGAGGCCGTCAGACATTTGCACCGTCAAACAACAACACTGTTTTTTTGACAACAAGTAAATAAATTATTAATCATTTAAAAAACAAAAAATTATGAACGCATTAAAAAACAAAGTACAATTAATCGGAAATTTAGGCATGAACCCAGAAATCAAGAATCTTGAAGGTGGTAAAAAATTAGCAAAATTTAGTTTGGCTACCAATGAAACCTATAAAAATTCAAAAGGCGAAAAAGTAACTGAAACCCAATGGCATAACATTGTAGCATGGGGAAAAACAGCAGAAATTGTAGAAAAATTTTTAGTAAAAGGAGCCGAAGTGGTTATTGAAGGGAAACTTGTAAATAATAATTACACCGACAAAGAAGGGAACAAACGCTATACTATTGAAATTCAAGCTAGTGAATTATTATTAGTTGGCAACAAACAATAGGTTTCTACTTAAATAAATTAAACCTTCATCGCGCTATGCAATTTATTGCTAGCGCGATTTTTTCATTAAAAATCATTTATTTATATAAGTAACTTTAATTTCGCTCATTCGTCACACAGCAAATTCAAGTAATGAAAAACTTTTTTTTTATCTTTTTATTGATTGCAAACTATTTGCATTCACAAACATTTACAGGAAAAATAATTGACAAAAAAACACAATCCCCTGTTTTGTATGCTAATGTTGGCGTTATTGGAAAAAGCATTGGTACCGTAAGTGATGCAAATGGATACTATTCTATTCAACTAAATGATTCAGTAAACAATTCTATTTTAAAATTTTCATGCATTGGATATAAAAGTTATAGCATCAAAGTATTTGATTTTAAAAAAGCGAATATATCTACCATTGAATTAGAACCTGATATTATTTCGCTTGCGGCCGTTGTTATAAAACCCAAGCAGTACAACACAAAAGTACTTGGCAATGAAAATAAAAACAGAAGCATATTAGCGGGCTTTCACACAAACGACCTTGGCTCAGAGCTTGGTGTGATTATGCACATAAAAAAAACACCTACTTTTATTGAAAAGGCAAGTTTTAACGTTGCTTACAATGATGCAGGAATAGTTAAATTCAGAGTAAATATTTATCATATGAATAATGGAATTGTTGACTCCATCATTTTAAAAGAACCAATAATTGTGGAAATCGACAAACAAACACGTGTGTTAACTGTTGATTTAAAAAAATACAATTTAGTGGTTGAAAACGACTTTTTAGTATCGCTTGAATGGATTGAAGGGTATGGGAGTGATAAAATAAGTTTTTGTGCTGGTTTGATGAATAAAAATTGTTTATTCCGAAAAACAAGTCAAGATAATTGGGAAAAAGCCAATCCTATTGGTGTTGGGTTTAATTGTACTGTTACCTACGAAAAATAATTTAATATGAAGTGTAACTTTTAAAAGCCTTCATCGTCCTATTCAAAAAAACAACAGAAAATAGCTATTTCAATTAAAAAATAAAAACATGAATACATTAACAACTAAAATAATCGGAACAACCATCCTTGCTTCCTTTTTTGCATTAAACTTAAATGCACAACAAACAAGAACCACAGAAGATTTTCACAGCCTAAAAGTGGGAGATTCTTTCAATGTAAAAATCACACAAAGCGAAAACAATTCTATCACAATAGATGCGCCCGAAAATGTGCTTACACAAATAAAAACAGAGGTAAGTAATGGAATATTAAAAATTGAAAGTGATGGAAATATAAAAACCGACAAAAACATCAACATTTTAATTGGCGTAAAAGCACTAGAAAGCATTGATGTAACAGGTGCTGCTGATATAAAATCAAGTAATCAATTACAATGTACTAAACTGAAAATTGAGTCGAGCGGAGCTGGTGATCTTAACATAGATGTAAAAGCAAATGAAATTATTACTCAAATTTCTGGTGCTGGAGACATTACCTTGAAAGGAATTACTAATTCATTAAATGCTAAAGTTTCTGGAGCCGGTGCTTTAAAAGCAGCTAATTTAGAAGCAGAAAATGCAACGGTTAGTGTTTCAGGAGCAGGAGATGCAAAAGTAAATGTAAAACAGCAATTAAATGCAACTGTTTCTGGTGCCGGATCGATCATATATAAAGGCAATCCAACAGATAGAAACATTGATATTTCTGGAGCCGGGTCGGTAAGAGAAAGTAAAAGTGGAACAGGTGAAGAAACAGCAAGCGATACCACAAAAATAAAATTGGGAGGTAAAAAATACACCATTATTGGTGATGACGATAAAGAAGCATCAAAAAAGTATTCTAAAAAAGACTCCATCAAAAATCATAATAATAAATATGAAAATTGGGCTGGCTGGGAATTAGGTGTAAACGGATTAATGAACTATGATAACACCATTGATATGAATGCTAATGCACAATTTTTAGAATTAAATTATTCGAAATCATATCAATTTGGATTAAACCTCGGACAAAAGAATTTTCATATCTACAAAAACTATATAAACATTGTTACAGGAATAGGTTTCGATTTTAATCACTATGCATTTAAAAACAACACTACACTCAATCACAATGCAGATTATTTAAGTGCTTCAACAGATAGCATTTCCTACAAAAAGAACTCATTAAATGTTAGCTATTTAAAAGCTCCATTATTACTAGAAATTAACACGAGCAAGAACCCTAAAAAGAATTTTCATAT
>JAEUTT010000383.1 GCA_016787165.1 Bacteroidia bacterium
GCTGACTTTGATTAAAGACGAATATCATGTCAAAAACCCCAATGGTGCAGGTGGCTTCATAGATATTTTTGCAAAAGACTCAAAGGGTAATTTAGTTATTATAGAATTAAAAAGGTCAAATGCCACAGCAAGAGAAGCAATAACAGAGCTTTCAAAATACATTGCTTTAATAAGGCGAATAAAGAATGTAAAAAACAGCGAAGTAAGGTTGATTGTAATTTCAACGGAATGGAACGAATTGCTTGTCCCCTTCTCGGAGTTTTACAATGCTACAACTTATCAGCTTGAAGGATATTCACTTCAAATCAATAGTCAATACGAGCCACAGACAATAAAAAAAATAACACCACTACCTGAAATCTCAGGAAGAAACATTTGCAGGCGACATTTTATTCGTTATTACAAAACTGATTCGGATTTTGAAAAAGCTGAAAAAAGCATAGTAGCTCAAGCAAATAAATTGGGACTAAATGATTTTCTCATTGCCAAATTCAGCCTCAATTTTAAGGATGAGTTTTATGGAACTACTCGTGTTTTGTATTGGGCACAGCAGTTAAAAACTCAGGATTTCTATCTTGAGAAAATAAAACAACACATGAGTAAGGAGGAACTTGAAGAAGTTTTAGAATGGACTTCCGAAATGGATGAAGATGATACTTTAGATGAGCTTGCAGATAAATTGGACGACAAAATTCAAGTTAAAAATGAACATTGTGAAATAGGTCATCCCGAGAAATTAGTTCAACGCTTATCTGACGACTTATGGGAACTAAAAAGCATCTCTAAGTATGGTGTGTTTAAAGATGATGATAGACTCACGGATGATTTACTTTTAATGGACTTAAAAGGTTATACTGGGGCTTCGTTCGTATATTATTTTGCTTCAACTTCTACGGAGAATCGTTCCAAAATTGAAGAGATATTAAAGAATGTTGAGACCTGCTTGTTTCATAATGATGTTTGGCGGCATAAAGTCAAAGACCTCATTACTTACGCAGCGACTAAGGGAGATTGCAACTTAACAATTTATGTATTCAATAAGGATAACATCTTGGAAACTTTGTGGCTTTCTGGAACTGACAACCCTTTTCCGTGGACACCTACTTTCTATATTGTTGTTGACCCCAAGAATAATGACAGTGCTGAAACTTTTATTGGTAAAATAGCATGGGACAAGAAGCAAATAAATTTAGACAAGTCCATTGCAGATGTTTTTGGAACATTTAAGAATTATCTGCTTGAAAAACACTTTGGAAATCATAGGGGAAAAGATTCTCAGTTGATGAATCATTTAGGCTTGGAATATCAGGTTGACATGATTTCAATTACTACAAATGGTGAGGAATACAAAAGAAACATTACAGTAAGAGGGAAAAACATTTCGGAAATATCAACAGCGACAGTTCCCTTTCTATCATTTCTACACGAGAGACGAGATATAGTAAACAAGGTAATTAAGATGTTTGATGAAACACATATCGCTCCTGGAATTTTTACCTTTTGATAACGACTTTTATGCACGAAAGAAGAACTGCCGATAACATGGGGTTTGTGAACAGGCGGTGGGAAGTGCAAGTTGCGGCTTGAAATTTTAGCCACTCAAACAATAAATTAAAAGTAGCTTTTTTTGTTGCAGCAGCCTCACACAAGTTTTCAGCGGTAAATAAAGTTGGTGCTCGGCAGCTGCATGTAATTCATAGTCGCTACTTTTAAATTATTGTTTTTCGTTTTGTTGCAAGCTGTAAGCTACCCCAAATTTCGGCCAGTTAAAAATAGAAAAGCATAAAAAATTTTTACTAAATTTAACGGTAAGAAACATGAAACAAAATATAACACTATTTATTTTTATTTTGTTCTCTATGTGCATATTTGCACAGGATGAACAATTAAAACAAAAACATGCTATTGATGTTCGCTTGGAAGCTTGTTATGCCATTGACTCCAATCAAACAACGTTTGGTATGATCAACTGTGAGGCTATTGCCAGAGATGAATGGGATAAAGAATTGAATAAATATTATAAGCTATTGATGGCTACACTACAACCCCTTGAAAAAACAAAACTTAAATCAGCTCAACTTGCTTGGATAAGCTACCGTGATAAAGAACTCAATTTTTCAGGAGCAATGTATTATGGTATGCAAGGAACAATGTACCATGTTATGGCAGCAGCACGTTCATGCGATATTGTTAAACAAAGAGCATTGGAGCTTAAGTCGTACTATGAAATTCTTACTTTTGACAAATAAAATTATACACACTTTTAATTTCTAATGAACCCAGAAATACAAAAATATAATTTCACTCAATCAGTTGAAGAACAAGAAATTTGTAATTTACTTGCTTCAACTATTAGTGCTTGTTTGCCCGAAGCAGAGAATAAAATTTGGCATGCGCATCCTGTTTGGTTTTTAGATGAAAATCCTATTGTTG
>JAEUTT010000459.1 GCA_016787165.1 Bacteroidia bacterium
TAAAATTTGATTAAATAATAAAATACGACCATAGCCAAGATCCTATTATTACAACAAGACCAACAGAAACAAATGCAGTAAGAAATATAAAAACAAATTTTATAACACTATATTCTCGTAATATTTTTTTGAATGGTTTAATGATAATTTTATTCAATGGAACGTAAAAATTATCTCTTAGCATTGGTCTAATATCTAATGTAAAGCGTAAATTATTCTTGATATACAGGTTTGTATTTCGATACATTTTTTCTTCTGCTACATTTAATTCTTCTTGCGAACTAATTATTAAAATAGATGAATTTGGACGTTTGCTTTTGATTTCATTGAACATTTTCATCCCACTAAGAGTCTCATTTTTATTTGAAAGATAATCGAGTATAATAATATGTGATTTTTCATTGATTACTCTTATGCAGTTGTCTAAATCAGAAAAAATAAAAATTCGAATATTTTCTCCAAAAGTTTTGTCTAATGAAATTTTAAGCGACTCTGCAATTAAATTTTTTTCATCAAGAATGTAAATATTCATTAAGTTTTTTCGCATTTGCATGGATTGTTTAATCTTAAGAGTGTAATTAAGACATAGCAAATTAACGGCTATAAAGGCGAATTTAATTATACAAATATGCTAATATGTTGCATTATTCACACTTTTAGTGTTGTTTTTTGGGAGTATTCTTGTTTTGAGTAAGAATTAGCCGAAGCGAAGTGTCTTTTGTGATATAGGCCCAAGCCCAATTTATAAAAATGATTAGTTTGTTTTTTACACTAAGGATAAGCATTAAATGTAAAAACATCCATATTAGCCATGCAAAATAGCCTTTAATCTTAATAAATGAAAAATCAACTACTGCTTTGTTTGTTCCAATTGTTGCCATAGATCCAAGATCATTGTATTCAAATATTTTTGTAGGTTGATTTAAAATAATACTATTTAAATTATTTGCTAAGCATTTTGCTTGATTAATTGCAACATTCGCTACTTGTGGGTGTCCTTTTGGGTATTTAGGCGTTTCCATAAATGCAATATCACCAATGGCAAAAATATTTTCACATTGCTTTAATTCTAGTTGATTGGTTCGGTTCACTCTTATTCTATTTCCGGTCGTATAACATTGCTCTGGTAGGCCAGCTATATTATTACCGGTTACTCCTGCCGCCCAAATAACTGTTTTTGTTTTAATAGAATTGTTATTGCTTAATGTTAGGATAGTTCCATCATAATTTTGCACATATGTTTCAGTAATAATATGTATGCCCATTTGCTCCAAATATTTTTGAGAAGTAATTTTTGCCTTATTACTCATATTATTCAGTGTATGCTTACTCCCTTCTACTAAAGTGATGTTAAATTTCGAAAAGTCAATATTGGGATAGTCTTTTGGTAAAATGTTTTTTTTGATTTCAGCAAAAGCCCCTGCAAGTTCAACTCCAGTTGGGCCTGCACCTACAATAACAAGGTTGAGCAAAGCTTCTTTTTGTTCTTCTGTTGCTGAAATAATATTTTCAAAAGTTTGTAAAATATGATTTCTGATTAAAATAGCATCATAAGTTGATTTTAAAGTAAAAGCATTAGATGCAATAGTTTCGTTGCCAAAAAAATTAGTTTTGCATCCAATTGCTATAACCAAATAATCATATTTAAAATCACCGATAGATGTATTTATATTTTTTGTTTCATTGTTAATACTTAAAACTTCTGCTAATCGTATTTCTATGTTTTTATTGTTTTTAAAAATATTACGCAAAGGGAATGAAATACTTGAAGGTTCAATTTGTGATGTTGCAACCTGATAAAACAAAGGTTGAAACTGATGGTGATTGATTTTATCAATTAATAAAACATCAAAAAGCTTTTCATTTAAATTTTTGATGAATTGAATTCCTGCAAAACCTCCACCTATTATTATTATTTTCTTTTTCATATTAGATTAAAACAATTCATTGATTTAACTATTTGGTTTATTCTTTTCCTAGGTTTTCTAAATTTTCTTTCCGTTTTTCTTTTAGTTTTTTATAAAAGGAAGGTGACAATCCTGTTATTTTTTTAAACTGATTAGAAAGGTGTGCAACGCTGCTGTAGTGAAGCTTGTATGAAATCTCGGTTAAATTAAGTTCATCATACAGCAATAATTCCTTTACACGCTCTATTTTATTGATAATAATAAATTGTTGTATAGTAATTCCTTTTACCTCCATAAAAATATTGGATAAGTAAGTGTAATCGTAATTTAAT
Organism: Bacteroidia bacterium; assembly: GCA_016787165.1. Classification (GTDB taxonomy): domain Bacteria; phylum Bacteroidota; class Bacteroidia; order 2-12-FULL-35-15; family 2-12-FULL-35-15; genus 2-12-FULL-35-15. The sequence goes on from JAEUTT010000459.1 coordinate 2,240, forward strand.
TTTTCACTTATGTAATCAGAAAAATTAACTTTTGGCAACTCTTCTGAATAATGAATTAGTTCAGTAATTACATTTTTAATTTTTTCAATTAAAATGCTTTTTTTGTCGTCTAATAATTCTAAACCTGATTTTAAAAGATTTATCTTTAAAAGTATACGCTGTTCTTCGGTAATGTCTTCTAATATTTCTACCATGCCTAAATCAACAACGACATAGTTTAAGCCTAGTTTTTTTAACTCTTCTTTAACCATCATTTTACAACGCAGACTTACCATGTATTTAATATATAGTTTCATTGTTGTTGTTTGGAATTAAGTAAATATTGAAAAAAATTTAAAGTGGTATTGATAATGTACTTATTTAGAATTACAATGTGGTTTATAATCACAAAGGTAGTTTAATTAGATTTAATACCATTATATAGCTCAAAATGATTCTGACTACTTAAGCTTACTATAATTATTTGCAATATATTTGCAATCTAATTTTACCTGTTTTTTTTGATTGATATAAATTCCATATTCGCTATTCGTACAGCTTCTGAATTTAAGGTTCTAGCTATTAATGTGTTTAAGTATCAAGCACAGAAAAACAGTGTCTACAAGCAATATGTTGAAAGCCTAAAGATTAATCCCGCTTCGGTTGAATTGATTGAACAAATTCCTTTTTTACCAGTTGATTTTTTTAAAACTCATCGAATAGAAACACTTGGTCACTTTGCAAATAATTCTACCGTATTTTCAAGCAGTGGTACTACAGGAAGTAGTACAAGCAAACATTATGTAAATGATATTGCTGTATATGAAAAAAGCTATTTAAATGCATTTCGTTTGATGTATGGAGATATCCGTAACTATTGTGTTTTAGCTTTACTGCCTTCTTATTTAGAGCGAGAAGGTTCCTCTTTAGTATATATGGTGGATGATTTAATAAAAAAATCGGAGCAGCCTCAAAGTGGTTTTTTCTTGAACAACTATGATGAACTTATTATGGTATTGCAACAGTTGGCCGATAAAAAACAAAAAGTTTTGTTAATAGGTGTTACTTATGCATTACTTGATTTAGTTGAAAAATTTCCTTTGTTTAAATTTCCGAAAAACAATTTGATAGTTATGGAAACAGGAGGAATGAAGGGCAAAAGAAAGGAAATGGTAAGGGAAGAATTGCATGAATTGTTGTGTGGAGGGTTTGGTATAAATGTTATTCATAGCGAATATGGTATGACTGAGCTATTGTCGCAAGCGTATTCAAAAGGGAATGGAGTGTTTCAAACACCTCCTTGGATGCAAATTTTGATAAGAGATACAAATGATCCTTTTTCCTATTTACCACATGGTAGAACAGGTGGGATTAATGTGATTGACTTAGCAAATATTCATTCATGCTCTTTTATAGCAACACAAGACTTAGGAAAAGTTGTAAGTGTAGAAAAAAATAATCCGAGTACATTCTTTGAAGTGCTCGGACGATTTGACAATAGCGATATTCGAGGGTGTAATTTACTTGTTCAGTAACATTATTTGACAATAATTAGATTGTAATTTTTTTTCCCTTTTTGAACTAAAATATATTTGTTGTTAATCAACTGAGACTCATTAATCACTTGCTCAGCACTTTCTACTTTTATTTTGTTGAGTGCAACCCCACCACCTTGAATCATTTTTCTCGCCTCTCCTTTTGATGGGAAAATAGTTGTTTTTTCTGCTAATACATCAACTAATAAAATAGAATTTTTTATTTCATTTTTTGAAATTTCAAATTGAGGAATACCATCAAAAATATCTAAAAAAAGTTCTTCTGTAAGCTTTCCTAAATCTTCAACACTGCCATTAAATAAAATTTGAGAGGCTTCTACAGCTGAATTGTAATCTTCTTCGGAATGCACACGTATTGTGATATCTTTTGCTAATGCTTTTTGTAATACTCTTAAATGTTTTGCTTTTTCATGTTCAATTTCTAGTACTTCAATTTCCTCTTTATTAAATAAAGTAAAAATGCGAATGTAGTTTTTAGCATCTTCATCGCTTGCATTTAGCCAAAATTGATAAAACTTATATGGTGAAGTTTTTGTTCTGTCCAGCCACACATTTCCACTTTCAGATTTCCCAAATTTACTTCCATCTGCTTTTTTGATGAGTGGAGTGGTTAGTGCATAGGCTTCACCTGATGCTTTTCGTCTAATTAATTCAGTTCCTGTAACAATATTCCCCCATTGGTCGGAGCCTCCCATTTGTAGTTTAACTCCACGATTTTTCCATAAGTAATAAAAGTCGTACCCTTGTACCAGTTGATAACTAAATTCAGTAAAACTCATTCCGTTTTCTAAACGATTTTTAACAGAATCTTTGGCAAGCATATAATTTACTGAAATGTGTTTTCCTACATCACGTATAAATTCAAGAAAAGAAAAGTTTTTAAACCAATCATAATTATTTACAATTTCAGCGCTATTTGCACCGCAATTAAAATCTAAAAATTTTTCTAATTGTTTTTTTTGTGCATTTAAATTATGATTGAGTGTTGTTTCGTCTAAAAGGTTTCGTTCAGCTGATTTTCCTGAAGGGTCACCAACCATTCCTGTTGCGCCACCAACCAATGCAATTGGTTTGTGTCCAGCTTTTTGAAAATGCAATAAAGTCATAATTTGTACCATGTTGCCAACGCCAAGCGAATCGGAAGTTGGGTCAAATCCAATGTATCCAGTAACCATCTCTTTATTAAGCAAATCCTCTGTTTCAGGCATAATGTCATGCAACATCCCTCTCCATCTTAATTCTTCTACAAAATTCTGTATCATATCAATTTATTATAAATCATGACAAATATACAAGAAACTGTTTGAATTTTAATTGATACTTATTCTATAATTCTTTGTTTTCGTCATTTAAAAAAATGTAAATTCGTAACAATATTTAAAAGCATCTTCTTTTGA
>JAEUTT010000482.1 GCA_016787165.1 Bacteroidia bacterium
AGAATATAATATTATTAGATAATCCTTCTTGCTCTTTAAAGCACGTAAAACTTTCTCCATCATACCTTAGAACTCCTCCACCAAAGGTTCCAAACCAGAGAAGACCACTTTTAGCTTCTATTGCGGAAATAATTCGTTCGGTTGATAATTCATTTTTTGTATAAGTTGTGAATGAGTTTTCATTATAGCAATTAGCCCCTCCATTATAAGTACCAAACCACATTTTTCCGTTTTTATTCTCCATAATAGCCCATACCCAATTTTTTGAAAGGCCTTCCTTTTCAGTCAAGTACTCAAAACTGTCTCCGTTAAGCTTTGTAACACCTCCATCTAAAGTTCCAAACCAAATATTTCCTTTTTTATCTTTCAGCATCGAAAGAATGATGTTACTTGAAAGACCTTCATTTTTAGTAAAATGTTTAAACGATTTACCATCAAAATAATTGGCTCCTCCACCATAGGTGCCAAACCAAAGGTTTCCCTTATCGTCTTCTATTATTGATCGTACAGTATTTTTTGATAATCCATTTTCTTTAGTATAATGTACAAATGATTCACCGTTAAACATACAAATACCACCACTTTCAGTGCCTATCCATAAGTTCCCTTTTGTATCTTCCAATATACAATTGATATAGTTATTGGATAGTCCTTCTTTTTTCGTATAATTTGTAAAAAAATAACTTCCATTTTCGTTTTTAGAAAACTTACTCATCCCTTCACCAAAAGTTGAAAACCATAAATTCCCTTTCTTGTCTTCTAAAATATTTATTACATTATTACTCGGCAATCCATCTTTTTCTGTAAATTGAAGGAATGTGTTACCATCATAACGTATTGCGCCATTATCAGTAGCAAACCAAAGGTTTCCGTTGCTATCTTCTATTATTTTATGCACAAAATTTGCCAATCCTTCTCGTTTAGTATAATGAGTAAATGATACACCATCATATTTACTTGCGCCTTTATTGGTGCCAAACCATAAATTCCCGTTTTTATCCTCTAAAATTGTTTTTACATACGAGGTAATCATACCCTGATTCAAGTCAAGGTATTGAATATTTACAGTAGAAACATCTCTAAAACTTGGAGGAAGTGCTTTGTGTGATGTTGGATTGATAGCTTTTTTTAAATTGCCTTTTGCGGGGATGGGCACTCCCGTTGGAATGGTATCACCTTGTGTACTCACCAGTACAAAATTTTGTTGTCCTTCGCCTAGTTTTATAATCTTAAGTTTTGTTTCATCTACTATTATGGTAGGTATATTATTGGAAACTTTATATTGGTTTGTGTGAGCCTTAAACGCAGTAGGAGTTTTACTAACAGGCACTTTTTCTGGCTTATAGGTACTATCCGGTTGAGCCATTTTTCCTTGAATAGCTATTGGAACACCTGTTTTTACTGTATCACCTAAAGAATTTATATGTGGTTGTATTGTATCACCTGTAATCACATTGGTGGTATATCCTCCACTCACATTTAACACTACTTCTTTAGGGCTAGGAAATAAAGAAGATGGAGTATCATTAGCAGTCTCTTGTTGGCTACAAGACAATAACAGCGATAAAAACAGGGGACTAAAAAGCGCTTTTTTCATTTCGCTAATTTAACATTTTTCCGCTATAATCAATCCAATAATCAGCTATTAACCAAGCTTGGTTCATAAGTTAATAAATGCTTTTTGCTATTCTCATACAATAGATTAATTTTGTTCTCTGAAAAAACAATCCTCTATTAAGCAATCAAAATTTAAAATACAGTATAATGAAAGATTTATTCGAAAAAATTAAAGCTAATCGTGGTCCAATAGGAATGCACGCAAAAGAATCTCATGGATATTTTACATTCCCTAAGCTAGAAGGTGAAATTGGACCAAGAATG
>JAEUTT010000286.1 GCA_016787165.1 Bacteroidia bacterium
GATTATGCGAATTCTGCGCAATGAGAAGGATCTGGATCGTTGGGTAGAGCAACGGTTTATCCGTTTAGCGGAATTTTAGCCGAAAACGGCATAAAAGTTTGTTTATTTATTAAAAACCGTATCTTTGCGCCCACGTTTACGATAACGTAATGGTTCTCCCTCGGCGAAAGCTCGGGATCAACTCCGCTCTACTGCTTTAGCATCTGACGGAGCCTGTGTCGAGGAATCGAGAGAGATCAGAAGGTTTGGGGTTCGAATCGTCCCCTTCAAAATAAAAACGGTTCCGTAGCTCAACTGGATAGAGCATCTGACTACGGATCAGAAGGTTTGGGGTTCGAATCCCTACAAGACCACAAAAAATCCCTTGCAATTACTACAAGGGATTTTTTTATTCTTTTGCATCAATCTGATGCCAACCTTCACTTTCAGAAATAGCATGAAGTATCTTATCTAAATCGTCTAATGATTTTGGTCCATTGTGTCTGTTTACTACTGTTTTCGTTTTCCCTTTAAAGCTAAAGGTTGTCGTTTTTGTAGGAAAATCGGAAATAACTCCCAAATATTCATTTTCGAATGCATTAAAATTAACTCTATCAAAATCAGCAAGTAATTTTTCTAGTTCGGCATCACTTATATTTTTGGTGTACTTACCGTGTTTTAATGTATTACTTTCTCCTACATAAGTTGCTGTATGAGAAGCTCCGCTGATGGTTAAAGTATATGCAGGACATTTTCCAAAACAAATGGAACGCTTATGAATAATTTCCAAGGAAGTAAAATCGTTGTTGCTCGAAGTTTCACTTGAGCTTAATTTTTTACTTGTATTGCAAGGAGCAATAAATAAAAAAAAGGCAGAATACAATAATAATTTCATAGTGAGATATTTTATACTATTTATTAAAATCTAAATAACTGTTTTGAATTAAAATATTAGTTTTTAGTTGTTATTTCAATCAGTAAATTAGTAGAGCGCTTTTTAAAAATGAGATTGCTCCTTCCAGTCGAAATGACATTTTTTAAGACCAATAACTATCTTATATAATGTATCGGTTGTCAAAAACGCAATAATTCTTCATACAATTCGTGTACCGGTAATCCCATTACATTAAAATAAGTGCCTTCTATCTTTTTCACCGCAATATATCCAATCCATTCCTGAGCTCCATACGAACCAGCTTTATCATAAGGATTAAAGTTTTTTACATAATACTCTATTTCGGAATCGCTTAACTCTTTAAAATATACACTTGTTAGGGCATAAAAGGATTTTGTTTTATGTTTCGATTTTAAGCAAACACCCGTATATACCTCATGCTTTTTTCCTGATAACATTTTTAACATTCTCACTGCATCTTCATAATTTTCAGGTTTATTCAACACTTGATTATCTACCCATACAATTGTATCTGCTGTTATCACAATCGTATTTTCATCAATATCCTCAACAAATGCTTCCGCTTTTTTATTGCACAAATACAAAGGGATTTCTTGTGCTTTTAACTCGGACGAAAAGCTTTCATCTACTTCTTTTGTTTTTACCTCAAAATTTAAACCTAACTCAGTAAGCAAATATTGACGCCTAGGAGACTTTGACGCAAGAATAAATTTATATTTTTTCAATTCTTGAAATGTCATATCTCTACAATAAAAAACGTACTATCCATAAAAAATTAACTCCCATAAACATAATAAACTTAGCTACATTTCCGGCAAAACGAAATTGTTTTTTATCGTTAGCAGCAACCGTTTTAAGTATTAAAAACAAAAAAGGGATTTGCAGTGCAACTAAAAAATAAAAAAACGAAATTTTATCTCCACCCATCCATTGCTGCAATTGCAATACCCCCAAACAAATCATGGTTGCTAATGACAAGCCAATCACCAACCATTTTGATGATTTTATCCCAATAACAATAGGCATCGTATAACAACCATATTCTTTATCTCCTTCATAATCTTCAATATCTTTAATAATTTCACGTAACAAAGTGGTAATAAATGCAAAAAAAGAAATCGCAAAAATCCAGTACCAAATTAATTTAAAACTCAATAGTTTATCCAATGGCAAGTAGGCTTTATAGCAAACAAACAATTCGTATACACCAACGATTAAAGTAACCAATGCTGTAAACAAGGAAATTACAATGTTTCCAATTAAAAATTGTCGCTTAAAAGTGGTTGAATAAAACCACAAACCTGCAGTGCAAATAAAATGAATGAGAGTGAGCTTCCAAAAGCCAATTGAATAAGAAACATACAATCCAATGCCTATTGCTAAAATATTGATAACAGTATGTGCGCCAATTGCAACCCTTCTTTTTATTCCTTTATCAATAACTAATCGCTCAGGCTTATTTACTTTATCTATTTTAACATCAAAATAATCATTGATGATGTATCCAGCAGCGGCAATCATAACAGTAGACAAAACCAATAAAAAAAACTGTATTTCACTTAACTGCAAAGTATAATAAGGACTCTTTAACTTTAACAATGGCTGAATTAAACAAAAACGAACCATGTATTGCGTATAAGCAATAATCAATAAATTTTGAATTCGAATTAATTTTAGAAATGCGATCACGTTTTATTTTTTTTAGTAATTAGTCAATAGTGAATAGTGTTTGGTGAAGAGTTTAGATTCAGCAGCGCTGCAAATCTATTACCTATTCGCTAAATTTACCATACAAAACCTTCATTATCTAACCATTTGCTTTGTACTTTAAGCACTTGCTCTATTACATCTCTTACCGCTCCTTTTCCACCTTTTTGATGTGATACATAAATACTAATGTCTTTAATTTCTTGAGCGGAATCATTCGGACATGTTGGAACCCCCACTCTTTTCATAACTTCATAGTCTGGAATATCATCTCCCATATATAAAATTTCTTCTTCTTTTAGCTGATGTATTTCAAGCAATTCTTTATACACATCTATCTTGGTATGCGCACCTAAATAAATATCTGTTATGCCTAATCCATTTAATCGTTTGCGTACCATTTCGGATTTACCACCCGATATAATTGCAATTTTATATCCTTTTTTTACAGCTAACTGAAGCGCATAACCATCTTTAATATTCATCACTCTCACTTGCTCACCATCTGGCATCAATGTTACAGAGCCATCGGTAAGAACACCATCTACATCAAAAATAAATGCTTTTATACGTGTAAGTTTGGTTTTAAAATTTTCCATACAACTAATTTACTACTTATTTTTTTTAGAAATCTCTTTTATACTCTTACTTAACAATGTATAAATTTCTTTTTTGTTTTTATCTTTTGAAAGCAATTTCAGGTGCGATTGAATCGTCTTATCATCTTCTCTAACTGCCGGTCCTGTTTGCATTAGTAGTGGAGATGCTGTTTCAATTTTATCGGCTGTTTCTTTAATCAATGATTTTAAAATATCAAATGGCAATTTATGTTCTTTTAATATTAATTCAGCAATAGCATACATATGATTGGTAAAATTACAAGCAAATACAGCTGCCAAATGAAGTTGTAATCGCTGAGCAGAGTTTAACTTATACACTTTTTGACTAATACTCTTTGCAAAATACATTAAACTAGTTTGTGTTTTAGCATTATTTGCTTCAACACAAATTGGAATATTTTTAAAATTAACTTTTTTAGTTTTTGAGAACGTTTGTAAAGGATAAAAAACACCATAATTTTTAGATGTATTTTTTAATACATCCATTGAAATACTACCCGATGTATGTACTACCAATTTATCTTTTAACTGAAGTGCAGAAACAAGTTGTGAAATTGCATCATCTTTAATAGCAATAATATAAAGAGTAGCAGTATCATCTAGCTTTTTTATATCTGCAATAGGCTGTGCTTTTATTTTTTTTGCAAGTAGAGTTGAGTTTTTAATTGTAGGGCTATACACTTGTGTAATTTGGTAGCCCAATTTAAACAAAGTAATTCCTAATTGAGTGGCTAAATTTCCCGAACCAATAAGAACTATTTTTGTAGCCTCCATTTTAGTTGGATGTATTTTTAGATTTTTTGATTCGCTCCCAAATTGAAAGCAATGTTCCTATTGCCATTATGATACAACCAATCCAAAGAATATTAATATACGGGAAGATAATGGCTTGCATCACAATAAAATCTTTGATGTTTGACTTTTTTTCTTGAACCGATATTTCTACTTTTCCTGAATCTGGATTTATTTTCCAAAACATAAATTGCAAACCTAATTCTTCTATTTTAGAAGGGCTTGGTTATACCGAATTATTTTTAATAATGTATACAGGACTAGATG
>JAEUTT010000521.1 GCA_016787165.1 Bacteroidia bacterium
GATTTTGTTTAAAGAGATGCTGCTTTTGAATTATCCTCATTTGTTTTTACGCTTATATCGATATAAAATGATTGCTTAACCCAAACATCTTATTAATAATCTAAAGCAAGTAGTGGGTTTATAATTTTTAGCTAAATTTAGGCAGATTCAATAAAATATGTCGCCAACTCTACTTAAAACATTTCTTCCGAAAAAAGCGCTATTTGTTGTTGTGCTTATTTTTATTAATTCAATTAAATTAATTGCACAAGTTCCTCTTACTGATTCGCTCGAAAATTTGATTAACAATATTTATACGCCAGATACGACACGTGTTTTTGCTTTATGTAATTTGGCAAGAGACATTAAAGAAAGCAATCCCAACAGAGCTATATTAAAAGCAAAAGAAGCCACTATAATAAGTCAGCATGTAAAATTTTTACATGGCGAAGCCCTTTCTTTAATTAACACGGGAGAAATTTATTATGCAATGGAAAAGCACAAAGAGGCGTTGGAATATTGGTTTAAATCTATTGCAGTGTATAAGCAGATGAGTCAGTCGGGAAATACTCATGAAAAAGCGCTTGGATTGCATGGGATAACAGATAACCTTATTTTTATTTCTCGTCTTTACTGCGAAATAGGAGAATTAAAAAACTTTGAAAAGCATGTTGCTGAAGCCAAAGAAATCATGAAAAACAATCCTACCGAATATTCTCGCTTAGGTTGGATTGGTATTGAATGGGCAGGTTGCTACTATGGGAATGAAAAGTATGATGAAGCAGAACAGCTGTATAACGATGCATTAGAATCGTTTCGAAAGGTGAATGATGAATATGGAATTGCTAATACGATGGCCAATATAGGGATGTTGCAAAACCAAAGGGGGAACACTGATTATGCGCTTATTTCACTTAACAGATCACTCGAGTTGTACAAAAAAGTAAACTCATTGGATGGACAAGCATGGGTGAATAATATCATTGGAAACATATACAATGATATACCCAAGTACGATCTTGCTATAAATTATTTTCAACAAGGTTATGAAAATAGTGTGCAGGGTAATAGTATCGATTTTCAAATTAATTCACTTATTAATTTGGGCAACGTGTTTAAAAAAATGAATAAAGCCACTGAAAGCATAAGCTATTGGCAAAAAGCGCATTCATTGGCATCAAAATATTCAAAACCACATTATTTATTAACTACAACCAAACACCTTTCCAATTATTTGGAACAAAAAGGAGATCATAAAAGTGCTTTACATTATTTAAAAAATATGATTGCTCTAAAAGATAGTTTGAATAACAATGAAAGCATGAAAGCAATTGGTAAAATGGAGTCGCAATATGATTTTGATAAAGAACAAGCCGTGCAAGCATCATTGCACGAGCAAGAGTTAAATGCACAAAAGGCTGTTGCTATTGCTGAAAAAAAACAGCAAAATGCAATCATTATAGGGGTAACAGTTGGCTTGTTAATCTTACTTGTATTCTCTGTTTTTCTTTACAATCGTTTTCGTGTTACTAACAAACAAAAGCAATTAATTGCACAACAAAAAGAATTGGTAATGGGAAAGAACAAAGAAATTTTGGATTCTATTAAATATGCTAAGCGTATACAAGCAGCCATTCTTCCAGCTAAAGCAACATTTAAAAAATTATTGCCCGATAGTTTTATTATTTATAAACCTAAAGATATTGTTGCAGGAGATTTTTATTGGTTAGAAGAAAAAAATAATAAAATATTAGTTGCTGCATGCGATTGTACAGGACATGGTGTTCCGGGTGCTATGGTAAGTGTTATTTGCAACAATGGTATGAATAGAAGCGTGCGCGAATATAGCATTACTGAACCCGATGAGATATTGAATAAAACACGTGAAATAGTAATTCAAGAATTTGAAAAAAGTGAAGAAATTGTAAACGATGGAATGGATTTGGCACTTATCTCATTTTCTTATTCGGGCGATAAAGTAACACTTGATTTTGCAGGAGCAAACAATTGTGTTTGGGTAGCTCGCAAAGACTCAATCGAGATGGAAGAAATTGATGGCGATAAACAACCAATAGGTGCATTTGATGATTTTAAGCCTTATACAAAACATCAATTAATATTGAGCAGAGGAGATATGGTGTATTTGTTTACCGATGGATATAAAGATCAGTTTGGAGGAGAAGAGTTATATAAAAACAAAAGCGGTAAAAAATTTAAAGGGAACCGACTAAAAAAAATATTACACTCAATTAAAGATAGTAGCACTCAAGAACAGAAAATTATTTTAGAAGAAGAGTTTGATAAATGGAAAGGAAATCTAGATCAAATTGATGACGTGTGTGCTATTGGAATTCGTTTGTAAGAAAAATTTGCCTTAGCTGAATTTTAATTGACCCAAATCGCTAATTTGTTAAAATGCTTAATTATGTCGGGAATTAAACCGATAATCAATGTTAAGCTGATCTAAAAAAGAGATTAAATTTTTAAATGCATCTTTTCCTTTAAAATTGCTTTTAAGCCAGTCAATAATTTCTAGTTTATTTTCATGACTGCCTTTATATTCATGAAACAAATTTTCAAGATTTGATTTTGAGATGGTCAATTCCTTTTCTGTTTCATAATAAGCTGAGCGGCCTAATTCCCAAAAACCAACAACAAGGTCTTCGTTAATAAAATCAGCATCAATTTTAAGTACGAAATTTGAATTGCTATCTTCAAACAATATTGTTTGAAAAGAATACGGCTTACTTTGTTGTATAATAGGAGCATAGTTGATTGAAGTAGGATCAATAAAGCATAGTCCCTCGGGAGATTCGATAAATTGGAAGCTTTTGAAATTTACTTCCGCTGAGCTTATGGTGTCATTTGTTTTTTCTTCAGTTAAAAAAAAGGCGTATGGTTTATTTTGAAACTCAATAGCAAAGTTAAATTTAAGCCTAAACTCGTTATTCTCAATTAGAGGTTTTTCTCCTGTTCCGCCAATCATCCATTTGTGTTTACCAATTCCATACCTATAAAAAACATTATCAACCACAATCCTTATATCAAGTCTGAAGCCTAAACTCTCGCGGCCGAAGAGAATTTGAATATGTATTACTTTTTCTCGCCAGTTTATGCTTTGAACAGTAGAAAAAAAAGAGGAGTTGTAATCCCAAGCTATTCCAATGGAATTAGGGTCTAAAAAAAGCCATTGTTCGCAATTGTTTTTTAAAAAATCTTTATTTGTTGGTGTCAACATAATGTATTGAGATTTAGGTTTAATAACACTCAAAACATCAAAATAATAAAAAGGGGATAACAGTTGTTTTGG
>JAEUTT010000563.1 GCA_016787165.1 Bacteroidia bacterium
TTTAAATTAATGTGGGCTAAATCGCTTCTAGCAAGATAGAGTTCTCGACAGGCTCGAACTGACAGTAGATAGACAGACTCGAACAGCGTGTTCACTATACATAAACACTCTAACAAACTAAAAAAGCCCTCCATTTCGGGAGGGCTTTTTTTCCTAAAAACCATGGCGTGATTTTTAGATTTTATAAGCGCACATGCTTATAAAATATGTTTGGTTAAAGAGTAATTACTTTTTAGCGTTTTTTTCTGACTCTTCCATATCTGCTTTCAGATTTGAAAGAACATCCATATCGCCAAGTGTAGTTTTTTCTACACTGTCTTTAACTTTTTTAACAGCTTTTTTTGCTTCTTCACCAGCAGCTTTTTTCTCAGTTGCAACAGCAGCTCTTTCGGCAGCAGTAACTTCTTCGTTTATTTTGCTATGTGAAACAATGATTTTTTTGCCTTCTTTATTGAATTCAATTACTTTGAAATCCAATACTTCTTCTGTTTTAGCTGAAGAACCATCTGCTTTTACTAAATGGCGAGTTGGGCAAAATGCTTCAACACCGTAAGGCATTGATATTACAGCACCTTTATCCATTACACTGATGATAGTGCCTTGGTGTAAAGAATTTTCTGTAAATATTGTTTCAAACACATCCCATGGATTTTCTTCCAATTGTTTGTGTCCTAAGCTTAGTCTGCGGTTTTCACCATCAATATCAAGAACTACCACATCAATTTTTTCACCAATTTTTGTGAATTCTGATGGATGTTTGATTTTTTTAGACCATGATAAATCAGAGATGTGGATTAATCCATCAACACCTTCTTCTAACTCAACAAAAATACCGAAGTTAGTGAAGTTACGAACAGTAGCAGAGTGTTTTGTTCCTTTAGCATATTTATCAATAACACCTGACCAAGGATCTGGCATTAATTGTTTAACACCAAGGCTCATTTTACGCTCTTCTCTGTCTAATGTTAAAACGACAGCTTCTATCTCATCACCTACTTTTAAGAAATCGTGTGCAGTACGTAAATGTTGGCTCCAGCTCATTTCTGAAACGTGGATTAAACCTTCTACTCCTGGAGCAATTTCTACAAATGCACCATAGTCGGCAATTACCACAACTTTACCTTTTACTTTATCACCTACAGCTAAATCAGCTTTTAAACCATCCCAAGGATGAGAAGAAAGTTGTTTTAAACCTAAAGCAATACGTTTTTTATCATTATCAAAATCAAGGATAACAACATTGATTTTTTCGTCTAATTTAACGATCTCTTCAGGGTGATTAATACGACCCCAAGATAAATCGGTAATATGAATTAAACCATCAACACCACCTAAATCGATGAACACACCATAAGAAGTAATGTTTTTAACTGTTCCTTCTAATACTTGTCCTTTTTCTAATTTAGAGATGATATCTTTTTTCTGTTGTTCTAATTCAGCTTCAATTAATGCTTTGTGAGATACTACAACGTTTTTAAACTCATTGTTGATTTTCACCACTTTGAATTCCATTGTTTTACCAACATATACATCGTAATCACGGATAGGTTTCACATCAATTTGTGAACCTGGTAAAAATGCTTCAATACCAAATACATCAGCGATAAGACCACCTTTTGTACGGCATTTAACATATCCTTTAATGATTTCATCATTGTTAAGAGCTTGGTTAACTCTATCCCATGATTTCATTGCACGAGCAGTTTTGTGCGATAAAATCAACTGTCCGCTTTTATCTTCTTGGCTTTCTACGTATACTTCTACAGTATCACCAATTTTTAAATCCGGGTTGTAACGGAATTCAGATAATTGAACTACTCCGTCTGATTTGTATCCAATGTTTACAACAACTTCTTTGCTGTTTTTAGATACTACTTTACCATCAATAATCTCGTTTGCGGTTACTGATTTTAAGGTTTTTTCATACATCGCGTCTAATTTCTCACGCTCTTCTGTTGAATAACCTTCTCCTTTTTTTCCAACTGCATTCCAGTCGAAATTTGCTAAGTCAGCTTGTGCTGTTTGTGTTTCTGCCATTTTAATTGTTCCCGAAAGATTTTTCGGTGGCTTTGGTTTTGTATTCAATTGCTTTTTTAAAGAATTTGCAATTGAAGGGGTTAATATTAATTGTTTTCGCCCTAAACTTTTTAGGGGATGCAAATGTACGATTTTTTT
>JAEUTT010000568.1 GCA_016787165.1 Bacteroidia bacterium
AGCAGTCATTTTTATATCGAATTTATTTCAGTATTGCTGAAATAAATTCGATAAGTACATATTATGAAATAAGTCCAGAAAAAAACAAAATAAAACTCTTGATACAGCCTCTTTTTTAGTTCATAGGAATTTCAATTATTAAAATTTCAGTATTGGGCTGAATGCTGATTTCAATTTTATCTGTTTCCCAAATTCCAATTGCATCTCTTTTTGATAAAGCTTGGCTTTCGATGTTTGCCTCTCCTTCAATTACAAAAACGTATGCTCCATTTCCTTTGTGTTGTATTTTATAAGTTTCGATTTTAGCTTTGTCAAACTTTCCAATTGAAAAATAAGCGTCTTGATTTATCCACATGCTATCTTCTGATTTTACAGGAGCTACAATGGTTTTAAACTTATTGAGTTTATCATTCTCAGAGAAAACCTTTTGTTCATATCGTGGTTCAATATTACGAACTTTAGGAAACACCCATATTTGCAATAAATTTATTGCTTCTGTTTTAGAGTGGTTATATTCACTATGCATTAATCCAGAACCAGCACTCATTGCTTGAACTTCATTGGGCTTAATAGTGCCAATGTTTCCCATGCTATCTCTATGTTCCAATGTTCCTTGCAATGGAATTGTAACTATTTCCATATTATCATGCGGATGCATGCCAAACCCTGAGCCGGGAGCTACTATGTCATCGTTTAAAACTCGAAGCATTCCAAAATGAATTTTATTAGGATCATGATAGTTTGCAAAACTAAATGAATGCTTAGCATTTAACCAACCGTGATTTACATGACCACGTTCAGTTGATTTGTGATATACTGTTTTCATTATTTTTTTATTTTTTATGAATTGAATAATATATGTCTCATACTAATAGTGTCGTATTGCCAACTCATGTGAGTAAATGTTAATTTATCGTCTTTTATTCTAATTCCAATAATGTAAAAAATTGGAATGTAATGTTCTGGTGTTGGGTGATTGATTATATACACATCACTTTTTTTATCAATATGAATGAAAAAATCTGTGTCGTTTTTTAATATTGCATTTTTAATTTCCTCATCAAACTTGATAGCCCATTCTAATGGTTTTGCATTTATGTTATGAAAATTGGCATGCGAAAAATTATGGGTTACATTTCCACTAAATAAAAGCAATATATTTTTGTTTCTTAAAGCTACTAAATTTTTTGCTAATTCATAATGCTGAGCATATGTTTTATTGTAATCTATGCTTATTTGAAGTATAGGAATTGTTGCATTTGGAAAAAGATGAACTAACATGCCCCATGCCCCGTGATCCAAACCTCTATTTTTATCTTTTAAAAGAGGTTTTCCTATCAATTGTTCAATTTCAGGTATTAAATTTATTGCTCCCTTTGCAGGATATCTTACTTGAAATAATTCGTCTGGAAAACCTCTAAAATCATGATATGTAGAAAGGTTTTCGGAGGCAGTTACAGTTACACCATTTGTTTGCCAATGTGCGGATATTACTACAATAGCATCAACTGTATTCAGCTCTTTGCCTATGCTATTTAGGTCTTGTGTGTAGCTGTTTTGTTCAATTGCATTCATGGGTGAACCATGACTAACAAAAAGAGCAGGAGAAGCAGATGTGTTAATTTTCATTTCTTTTTTTATAGATTCCATTTTTCAGCAATTTTTTTCACTTTTTCCGAAGCATCAGCAATTGCTTTTTCTTTATAACCTGGGCTTGCGTTAAGGGTTCCTTGAGCACCAATTATTTCTATTTCGGAATAGCCCATAAAGCTAAATTCTATTTTTGATAAAACAGTTAATGTATCCCAGTTTGGATATTCATGCGTTGCTTTATCTGCTGAATAGCCACCACCACTAGTATATATTGTTAATGCTTTTTTTCCTTTCATTAAACCTTCAGGTCCTTTTGCTCCATATTTAAATGTTTCTCCATGCTGTAAAACTGCATCAAAGTAGGTTTTTATAATTCCAGGCATACCAAAGTTATGCATTGGATAGGCAAGTACAACAATATCAGCGCTTTTTAATTGTTGACACATTGAGTCTATTGAAGCGATTGATGTCTCTTGTTCTTTATTTAGTTTTACGCCTCCATAATTCCTCATTCTGTAAGCCGCTAAACTATCGGCCATAAAAAATGATGGAGGATTTTTTAGTAAGTCTAAATATTCTATGGTTGAGTTTTTAATAGATGAAGTAAATGCATCCAAAATTTTTTTTGTACTTGAATCTTCTAAAGATGGTAGGTACGATACGATAAGTGTTTTCATTTTTTTGTTTTAAATTATTATTTATAAATGTATTAACATTAAATGTGTATACATATAATGTGTTAAATTTTTTTAACTTCTTAGTTTATCTAGTAGATCGTTTAATTGTTTGGCTTCTTTTTCTGTAAGATTTTTTAAATCTTTCAAAAATAATCCTTCTTGCTTATCTAATTCATCAAGTAAAGCTAATCCTTGATTCGTGATTATAACATTTACTGCGCGTCTGTCTTCTGGACAAATGGTACGCTCTACCAATTTTTTTATTCTTAATTTTTCCACTAACCGTGATGCATTTGAATTTTTATCAAGCATACGATCTATTAATAAATTAATAGAAGCTGGT
>JAEUTT010000569.1 GCA_016787165.1 Bacteroidia bacterium
GGAATACAATGTAGATAGCAATAAAATAGAGCAAAAAGACTTAATGGGAGGCTATGCAATGGTTAACTATATGCTAAAAATAAAAAGTCAATTAATTTTCCCATTTGTTAAATACCAAGTGTATGAAGGAGGAAAAAAACACGAATTAGACGCAAGAAGTTATTCTGTTAGCGATTGGGAGTTTGGCGTTGAGTGGCAACCTATCAAAAACTTTGAATTAGTTGCAATGTATGTTATATCCGATAGAAGATACGAAGATGCTGTACTAAAAAACAATCATCAAAAAGGAAATCTATTAAGATTACAAGCTCAGTTCAATTTCTAATTCTTAACAATTCCTTAACATTAAATTAATCAAACAGTAACGTAAAAAAAGTCTTCAGTACATACCCCAAACCTACATTTGTAGGAGTTAAAAGAATAAAAATATTTTATTAAAACAAAAGAATATGAGCTTGAACATTTTTCAGTTTTTCCAACCAAAAGATAAAAAATTCTTTCCATTATTTGAAAGAGCTTCATCTAATTTAGTACAAACATCAAAAACATTAGTAGAATTAGTTAATACATCCAACCCCGAAAAAAAACGCGAACTATATAAAGAGATTGAACGCTTAGAACATGTAGGAGATAGTATCACACATGAAACCTTTCATGAGTTAAGTGCTAATTTTATTACTCCATTTGATCGTGAAGATATACATGCTTTAGTATCTTCTGTTGACGATGTAGTAGACTATATTCATGGTTCTGTAAAAAGAATGGAATTATATAAGGTAGAACAAATGACTCCTCCAATTATTAAATTGGCCGAATTAATTCAAAAAGCTGCCGAAGAATTACATATTGCTGTAGTTGAATTAAAAAATTTAAAAAACATTTCTAAGATAAAAGAAGCAACAGTTCGCATTAATAGCATTGAAAATCATGCTGACGATGTTTTTGACACTGCCATTGCAAATTTATTTGAAACAGAAAAAAATGCAGTGGAAGTGATTAAAATGAAAGATGTTTTATCTGCACTTGAAACAGCAACAGACAAATGCGAAGACGCTGCAAATGTCATTGGTTCAATATTAGTAAAACACTCTTAATTTTTTACTAATTATTTTAATCACTTAATTCTATTATTCAATGACATTATTAATTATTGTTATAGCGCTAGCACTCATCTTTGATTTTATCAATGGATTTCATGATGCAGCCAACTCAATTGCAACAATTGTATCCACAAAAGTTTTAAGTCCGTTACAAGCTGTATTATGGGCTGCATTTTTCAACTTTGTAGCTTTTTTAATTTTTAAAGATCACGCTGTTGCCAATACTATTGGGAAAACGGTTTACTCTGATTTCATTACCTTACCTGTAATTTTTAGTGGATTAATTGCAGCCATTATTTGGAACTTACTTACTTGGTGGTACGGCATTCCATCGTCTTCATCACACACACTTATTGGTGGGTTTGCAGGATCTGCACTTGCTTATGCTTTTATTAGTAAAGGACTGATGCCCATTAACGAAATTATTGATGGAAGTAAAATTGGCAAAACCATTTTATTTATATTTTTAGCTCCTGTAGTAGGTATGATTATTTCTATGTTCTACACACTAGTTTTTATTCAAAACAAAACATGGCTAAAAGTTGGTATATTATTAGGAAGTTCTGTTGCGCTTTGGTTTTTATTCATCAATTTTCAAGAAGATAAATTAAATGAAAACACTAAAAAGTTTTTTCGTGTAGACAAATACACCTATGAAGTAGAAGTAAAACACGATGATTCTAAAATAAAAAAATTAGAAAAAGCTAAGGAAAATGCAAAACTTTGTGCTCCTTACTTATCATTTTATGAATCAAAGGGTGCGGACTATGTAGCAGAAGAAATTGCAAAAAATGTAAATTTAAAAGATGTTACAATTAGCAAAATAGAAGATAAACTAAAAAGATATTACAAGTTAGAAGCTTTAAAAAACAAAGCAAAAATTGACACGACCTTTAAACACGATTATGAGGTTGCTAGAAATACAGTAGATAGCCTAAAACCAATTGCAAAAAAATATTTTGAAATTGGCATAGATAGTATGGTTGCCGAAATGAACACAAAATGTCCAGTAGGTGCTTCCGACTTAAAAGATTTCAAAAAAGAGCTAACAGTTGATGCAAAAGCTGATTTAAAAAAAGAACTCGACAAAGCCAACAACTTAGTTATTCGCTGGGGATTAATAGGTGCACTATTGTTGTTTTGTTTGATTTTTATTTACAATGAAAAAATAAAAGAACCTACAGCATCTCGTACAGGTAGCATGTTTAAAAAATTACAATTATTATCATCGGCTGCATTTAGCATTGGTCATGGTGGTAACGATGCTCAAAAAGTGATGGGTATAATTGCCGCTGCATTAATTGCACATGGCGATATTGTAGATATTAAATCAATGCCCGATTGGGTTCCTCTTTCTTGTTACCTTGCTATTGGTATTGGAACATTGAGTGGTGGTTGGAAAATTGTAAAAACAATGGGAACAAAAATCACCAAAGTAACACCATTAGAAGGAGTATCAGCAGAAACAGCAGGAGCTACTACACTATTT
>JAEUTT010000298.1 GCA_016787165.1 Bacteroidia bacterium
CTTTTTCAAATTTAATACTATTTCACTAATTTCCGATTTTTCGGAAAGATTGTCTAGTTTCTGTTTTTACAGAGGGAGCAACTCCACCAAAGACATTTTTATTCTTAATTAAAATTTATTTTCCAACCATCATTAAATAACACAGACTTCGTAAATCATACCAAAAAGTTCAGATTTCTTAAGTAATTATTATTTTAATATTTCAATGGTTGTGAATGCTTATATTTGGGTGTTCAATCTATGGAAATTTTATTAACTATAACCTATTCAGTACTTTTTCTATTTATTATTAGAAAATTATCGTTTTTCCGTTTGGATGAACTTTCTGTGTCTTCCATTTCATGCATTTTTATTGTAAAAATTATTTTTGGATGTGTATTATGGCTGGTATATACTTATTATTACACTGATAGAACCACGGCTGATATTTATAAGTATTTTGATGACAGTAAAATAATGTTTGATGCATTAAAATCTAAACCAGTGCATTATTTTAAAATGCTTACCGCCATAGGTAATAATACTCCCGAATTTAGTACTTATTACAATGAAATGCATTTTTGGTCGCGTAAAATAGATAGTAATATTTACAATGATAGTCATACCATTATTCGTTTTAATGCTTTTGTTCGATTGTTTTCAATGGGATATTATGGAGTACACATTGTGGTAATGTGCTTTTTATCATTAGTAGGACTAACAGCTATCTATAAAACATTTATACCTTTTTTAAAAGATAAAAAAATAGAATTAATGATTGCTGTTTTTTTATTTCCTTCAGTCTTGTTCTGGAGTTCGGGTGTTCTTAAAGAGGGATTAATATTTTTTGCGCTTGGTTTACTGGTTTATCATTCTACTCGATTGTTTTCAATTAAATCCTTACTTACATGTATTGTGATGGCTGTTTTATTAGCCTTTTCAAAATTTTATGTGTGGATTGCCATTGTGCCAAGTTTGTTTTTTTTTATTTGGCTGAATTATACTTCAAGAAAATATCTGTTCTTAAAATTTGCTGTAGTAATACTTGGTACATGTTTGGTGGGCTTAAACATTGATAAGTTTACTTCATTTCAAAACCCGTTAGTTACTTTATCGCAAAAGCAAATTGAGTTTAATCAATTGGCAATGGGGCAATTAAGTGATGCTAATGAAAATCCTATTCCAGCTGCAAATAGCCGAATAGAGATACCGCAGTTAGAGCCTACTTTTTATTCATTTCTTAAAAATAGTCCACAGGCATTCATAAATGTTTTTTGCCGACCCTTTTTGTGGGAGTTAAAAAATAAAATGATGATTGTAGCTGGCATTGAATCAAACATTATTCTATTGCTACTTATTACGATGTTGTTTTTCTTAAAACCATTAAAAGATGTTCAATGGAAATATGTGTTGTTTTGCTCCTCTTTTGTTTTTATTCAATTTTTGATTATTGGTGAAACCACATCTATTATTGGTGCAATGGTGAGGTATAAAAGTATTGCACTGCCGTTTTTATTTATTACTGTCTTGTTTTTGGTCGACAAGCAAAAAGTGCTAAATCGATTTACTTTTCTTAAAAGAAAATAATTTGATTATTTATCTTAAATTTGTTTAACTCACTTTAAAAAAATAATAATGGATACAAAAATTACCCGCAATAAAGAGCTTTCAATATATGAAGCACTGCTACCAGTGATTGTGTTAATAGTAATGCTTGCCTATAACGTGAATGTATATGGCGATGAAGCATTGAGCGGTTCAAATCAGTTTATATTGTTAATGAGTGGCGCAGTAGCTGCTATTGTTGGTTTTAGAAATAAAGTATCCTATAAAGCAATGATGGAAAAAGTAGCAGATAATTTGCGTTCTACTTCAAGTGCTATTATTATTTTACTATTGGTAGGTGCTTTAGCCGGAACATGGTTAATTAGTGGAATTATTCCTGCAATGATTTACTATGGCTTAAAAATATTAAATCCAACTATTTTTTTACCTGCTACCGTTATTATTTGTTCGGTAATATCTATTGCTACAGGAAGTAGTTGGACAACTTCTGCTACCGTAGGTATTGCATTGGTAGGTATCGGAAAAACAATTGGTTTACCACCCGGATTGGTTGCTGGAGCAGTTATTTCGGGTGCTTATTTTGGCGATAAAATGTCGCCTTTATCAGATACTACCAATTTGGCTCCTGCAATGGCTGGCTCTGATTTATTTACCCATATTCGTTATATGGCACTTACTACCATTCCTTCAATTTTAATTACGATAATTGTTTTTGCTGTAATAGGTTTAACATATAACACCTCTGGTACTGCTGATTCGGAAAGTATTTTAACTTCAATCAAAGAATCGTTTAATATAACAGGTTGGGTGTTTATTGTTCCTTTAGTAGTGATTTTTTTAATTGTCAGAAAAACAGAACCATTAATTGCGTTGTTGATTGGAACACTATTAGGAGCAGCGTGTGCTATTGTTTTTCAGCCTCAAATTTTACTGCAAATTACCAAAGCAACCGAATTATCTTTTCAAACTGCATACACCGGAGTTATGAATGCCATAACAATTGATACAGCTATTGAAACATCAAATGTGGAGCTGAATGATTTATTTTCTTCGGGTGGGATGAAAGGTATGATGGGTACTATTTGGTTAATTATTTGTGCAATGGTTTTTGGTGGTGTAATGGAAGCAATAGGTGCTTTGGCTCGTATCAGTCAATCGTTATTAAAAGTTGCAACTTCTATTTTTGGTTTATTTGCAAGTACAGTAGCCAGTTGTTTGGCTTTAAATGTAACTGCATCCGATCAATATTTAGCAATTGTAGTACCAGGGAAAATGTTTGCAAAGGCTTATAAAGATAAAGGTTTAGCACCTGAAAATTTAAGTAGAACATTAGAAGATTCGGGAACAGTTACTTCTGCATTAGTTCCATGGAATACTTGTGGTGCATATCAATCAGGAGTTTTGGGAGTAGCAGTAGGTGATTATTTTATGTATGCTATTTTTAATTATTTAAGTCCTATAATGACTTTAATTTTTGCTGCATTTAAAATAAAAATAAAAATGTTGTCAGAAAAGGATAAAAACTAAACAACTAAATTTGGATAGATGAAAAAATTTTTAGGAATTATTTTAATTGCAGCAATCTTTTCAGCTGTATTTATAAATATAAGCTCAGAAACGGTTATTCGCAAAAAAGCGATATTCAAAAAAGGATCTGAAAACATTATGGAGCCTCATGAACGTATGATGGCTATTCGTTCGTATCCCGATAATGAATTTGATTTTAAGGCATATCAAAAAGCTGTATTAAATGGTTTTGATAATAGTTTATCATCCTCACGTGCTCCTTTTTCATTAACATGGAATGTAGAAGGGCCTGGGAATATTGGTGGGCGATTTAACTGCACTGCTGTTAATCCAACTAATTCTAATATCATTTATGCGGGTGCTGCTACAGGCGGTGTATTTAAAACTACAGATGGTGGTTTAAATTGGAGTCCTATTTTTGATAATCAACCCTTTCTTTCGGTAGGTTGTATTACTATTGATCCTAATAATGTAAATACAATTTGGGTAGGAACTGGTGATGCAAATATTTCGGGTACTTGTTACATTGGCGATGGAATTTATAAAAGCACAGATGGTGGAAATACATGGGTAAATATGGGATTGAATGATCAACATGTGTTCTCAAAAATTATTGTTGACCCTACTAATTCAGCTATTATTTATGCAGCTACTATGGGGCAACCTTTTTCCAGAGATAACAACAGGGGTTTGTATAAATCTGTAAATGGAGGTATTTCTTGGTCTGCTATTCAGTCGATAAATAATGAAACAGGAATCATTGATTTAGTGATGGACCCTAGTAATTCTCAAATTTTATACTCTGCAAGCTATACTCGTATCCGAAATAATTTTGAAAGTGTGTACTATGGACCTGAATGTAAAATATGGAAAACAATAAATGGTGGTACATCTTGGACACAGCTTACTGCCGGGCTTCCAACAGTTACTGTAGGACGAATTGGTTTAACCATTTCTCCACAAAACCCATCAATATTATATGCAATAGTTACCGATATAAGTTCAAATGTTTTTGGAATTTATAAAACAATTAATGGTGGTAACACCTGGACTACCATTCCTACAGGTGGTTTAGGGAATGTGTATTATGGTTTTGGCTGGTACTTTGGTAAAATTTATGTAAATCCAAATAATTCCAATCAAATTTATGTGCTGGGTGTAGATACATATACTACTATAAATAATGGTGCTTCTTGGACAATGGCAACACCCGAATGGTGGTTGTATGAAGTTCATGCTGATGCACATGATATGCAATTTATTGATGGTAATACAATTATATTATGTACCGATGGTGGTATTTATAGAACAGATGATAATTGCAACAGTTGGATCGATATTGATAATATTCCAGTAAATCAAGTGTATCACTCTAATGAAAATCCTTTTTCATTAGAAGAATATTGGTGTGGTGTTCAAGACAATGGAACATCATTTGGAAATGCATCTACAATT